>NC_008573.1 GCF_000203935.1 Shewanella sp. ANA-3
AAGGCCAATATCTGGAAACTGATTAAGACTAATGAAAGAAAAGTTGTTTCCATTATGACAACGAGCACGATCATTCGAGGCACTAATTACTTCATAACCGAGTTGCTGACCTATTCGCAACAGGTGATATTGCATTTCGGTGTGAAGATCCTCTTCTTCTTTGTCTCCCATGACTTCATTATGTCTTTTTTTAAGCGATTGTTGGATTTTCAATAATTCTTTTTCTGATAACGAAGCATCATCACTAACGATGATTTTTTTCGAACCTATTTCGAAAAGAAACCCAGCGATTGCACCGAGATCTTTGGAAAATTCTTGCTTAAACTGAACATTTTTTTCTAGAATGATCTCACGCATTCTAAGATATTCACTCCACGAACCAAGTTTAATCTTTTCTTTGAACAATTGGTTAAATCCATTAACTATTACAGTATTAAAGGGAGGCATGATTTCTGGATGAAGAAAATAAAGAATATTTGCCACTGCTGGACCAAGACCTTTAATTTTGTTTTGTTCAAGAAGAATGATCTCTTTCAAAAGCTGCTCTTCACTCTTGGCGTTAAAGCAGCGCTCAAGGAATTGACCAAATATAAGTTGATTGTTTTCATTTTCATAAATATCCGGAATTCTAAGTTTTGGTTTCCAGTAAAACGCATGGGCTGCACCAATGAAAACCTGCTTTTGTTCTGTAATGCAATTAAGGACAAATTCAAGAGAAGAATCTTTGAAATCATTCCCAAAGTTTTTAGTTTTTATTTTTTCGATAACGTTTAAGACTCCTCGACGAATAGAGCGGAAGGCTTTTAATCGTTCTTGACTATTGATATACCAAGTGTTGTAGACCGATTCTTCGTCTGATTTATACTTATCAATGAGTTCTTGCAATTCAAAAAACCTCAAATATTTATAATACGCATAGACATCATGATTCCCTGAACGAGGTGTCGACCGCCTTCGTTGTCGTGGGGTAGTCGAACCAGAGCCACACTGTTAATGAGCATTAATCGTTAACAGAAACAGGAGATCGACATGTCTAAACCTAGCACGATTTTCATCGGCAAGGATGTGCACAAAGAAACCGTGGATGTTGCGTTTGTTTCTACCAACAATAGTGCCGTCTCTTTTTACGACACTATCCCTACCAACAGTCGTTCAGCTCTCAACCTTATCAAGAAGTTTGCATATAAAGCCAGTCACTTATGTGTGGTTTATGAAGCAGGCCCCTGCGGCTATTGGCTCTACAGATAGTTAAAACACAAGGGTTGACACATTTGGTCATCTTATCGCTGTTTATTGAATAACTGCGAATGCTGCTTTGGCTGGATCTATTCAGTCGTCTTTGCTAGGGAACCTGCGATTAAGTCAGTACGCTGCGGTTTAAATTCACCGAAGTTTCTTCCTCTACTTTTTCCGCACCGATTTTCCCGTCTTGGGCAAAAAAACAGCAGTTTTATCCCACTTTTAGCCAGTTTTCTGGCTTCTACCCGATTTTAGGTAGTCTTCGGCTCATAGCGTAACATCTGGTCCACTCTGACGATGTTGGCCAACGCAAATAACATCGCCAGATGATTATCGTTTTTCACCAAGCCTTTATAGCGAGCTTTCACAAAGCCAAATTGGCACTTAATGATGCGGAATGGATGTTCTACCTTAGCTCTAATGCTAGCCTTCAAGTACTCAGTTCTGATGAGCACTTTATTGAGACGTGGATGTTGCTTGAGGGTTCTGACTTTGCCCGGACGTTCTGCTATCAGCCAATCGACCTTCTTATCTGCAAGTACCTTGCGCTTTTCTGCGCCTTGATAACCGGCATCGGCTGACACAAATTGTTCTTCACCGTGTAGCAAGTTTTCCAGCTGATTTAAATCGTGCTCGTTCGCTGACGTGGTCACCAAGCTGTGGGTTAAGCCACTTTTGGCGTCGACGCCGATATGTACCTTCATCCCAAAGTGCCATTGGTTGCCTTTCTTGGTTTGGTGCATATCGCCGTCACGTTGGTTTTGCTTATTTTTAGTTGAGCTCGGCGCTTCGATAATCGTTGCATCAACTAACGTGCCTTGCGTCATCATGACACCGCATTCACTGAGCCATTGGTTTATGGTGCTGAGTATCTTACGGGCCAGCTTATGCTGCTCCAACAGATGGCGAAAATTCATGATGGTCGTGCGGTCAGGCATGGCGCTATCTAAGGATAGATGTGCAAACAAGCGCATTGATGCAATTTCATAGAACGCATCTTCCATGGCACCATCACTTAGGTTGTACCAGTGCTGCATGCAGTGGATACGCACCATGGTTTCCAATGGATAAGGACGGCGGCCATTGCCAGCTTTAGGGTAAACAGGTTCGATAACAGCAAGGAGTTTTGCCCAAGGAAGAATCGCATCCATCCGAGACAGGAAGATTTCCTTACGGGTCTGACGGCGTTTACTGGAGAATTCGCTATCGGCAAATGTGAGTTGATGTTCCATGAGCTGACCTGTTCCTTGGCAAACTGGATGAGTACATGATCTCATATCAGGGACTTATTCGCATCATCCCTAGGTTTAACTGGCTACTTGTGATGTTTAGTTTCCCTGCTTTCATCATGATCTCGGTGCGAAGATGCATCCTGCTCCGCATTATCTTCATGCTGGTGATCTGTGCCATGAGCCCCATGTTTTCCATGCATAAAGAAATGCATAAAAGGACATGCGAGTAATATTAGATACGGTAAAAGTTGCCAAGTATGCTGCCGGTGTTCACTCAACAGAAAATATACCGCGGCACCTATAAGCCCAAGAGCGGCTAGCCCTTTGGGGGTAAACCAGAATGATGACTTTCTATGCTTTGGCATGTCGCACCTCGCCGATTCATTTGAAAAAGAATTGCCGATTACACTATTTTTTACCTACAGAGATCAGACCTCGATACATTTGCATCTGACAATGAAAAGCGTACTCACCAGGCTGCATTTCCGGAAGTTGAATGGATTTCTGCTTATTAAGCGGTAAGGTGTCACTGATTTCCAGTTCAGGGATCTGTAGGATTTCCGAACAGGGAGATTGGTCCTTGCGCAGAAATTTAAGTTCTACCGGTGTGCCGGCGGGCACTTTGATTCGCGAAGGTGAATAAGTGCCGTTTTCAACAATGATCACTAGCTCTTTTTCCTTTACATCAGCCTCTCTTGGTTTGTAAAGCCAAAACCACCAAACAATAAGTGTAATCAGGACAATGCCAGCTATATTGACCAATAACATATCTATGCTCCTTAGTGAGGTATTACCGAGCTTTCATCAGTGTTCCCGAGCGCTAAACAGTCTCAAACGATTGGCGTTTGTCACCACAGTCAATGACGAAAATGCCATTGCGGCACCAGCTATTACCGGACTTAACAGTAAACCAAACAACGGATACAGCGCTCCGGCTGCGAAAGGGATCCCCGCTACGTTGTAAATAAATGCACCGAGCAAATTCTGTTTAATGTTTCTCAGCGTGGCTTTGCTCACAGCAATCGCATCAGCAAGTCCATGCAGAGAGCCGCGCATTAAGGTAATATCCGCACTCTCGATAGCAACGTCCGTCCCCGTGCCAATAGCAAAGCCGACATTAGCAATCGCTAGAGCTGGTGCGTCATTGATACCGTCACCCGTCATGCCGACGATCTCTCCCGCCATCTGCAGTTCCTTAACCTTTTTCGATTTATCTTCTGGTAATACTTCAGCAAAAAATTCGTTAATTCCCGCCTTTTCAGCTACCGCCTTTGCTGTCGCACGATTATCGCCGGTCAGCATAACGACGCGAATACCGTTGTGCTGCAACCGCTTGATCGCGGAAATGGAGTCCTCCTTAATGGGATCTGCCACCGCGATAATCGCTGCAAGCTGGTTGTTAACTGCAAAATACATCGGTGTTTTTGCCTCTGCGGCGAGAGCTTGTGCTCTTTCAACGAAATCTCCGAGTTCGACATTGCACTCAAGCATCAGTTTTTCATTCCCGAACAGCAGTTGATTTCCATCCACTTCCGCCTGCACTCCATGACCTGCGATCGCATTGAAATTAGAGACTTTTCCCAACTCAAGGCCTTTTTCTTGAGCAGATTCGACGATAGCTAATGCCAGTGGATGTTCTGATCCTGACTCTAGGGATGCAGCAAGTTGCAAAATATCATCCTCGCTCTGTTTGCCTGCAACTAACACATCTGTAACCTTGGGAGTCCCCAAAGTGATGGTCCCAGTCTTGTCCAGAATCATTGCCGATATTTTCGAAGCGGTTTGCAACGCCTCACCATTGCGGATCAACACTCCGACCTCGGCAGCTTTTCCAACGCCCACCATAACTGACATAGGCGTTGCGAGTCCCAAGGCACAAGGGCAAGCGATAATGAGTACGGTGGTAGCAGATACGATGGCATAGGCTACCGTCGGATTTGGGCCAAAGTTAAGCCAAATCAATGCACTGCTAACTGCAACAATCATCACCACGGGCACAAAATAAGCTGCAATTACATCCGCCAAACGACCAATAGACGGTTTGGAATTTTGTGCACGTTTGACCATATTGATAATCTGCGCCAATGCCGTGTCCTTTCCAATACGGGTGGTCCTAAACAAAATGGCTCCATTTTTATTAATGGTACCTGCCGCCACCATGTCGCCGACGGCTTTTTCTACTGGCATAGGTTCACCTGTTAACATGGATTCATCAATGGCTGTGTAGCCTTCAATAACTTCACCATCAACAGGGACTTTTTCTCCGGGGCGAACACGCACAACATCATCCATTAACACCTGTTCGATGGCGATATCTACTTCTTTTTCATTGCGAATTACTCTGGCAGTCTTGGCTTGCAAACCAATGAGACGTTTAATTGCTTCAGAGGTTCGTCCGCGAGCTCGTAACTCCAATGCCAGCCCTAAGTCAATCAAACCAATAATCATGGCGGTAGCTTCAAAATAAACATGGCGCGCCATCTCTGGGACAACATCAGGGATGAATACAACGACCATGGAGTAGATCCATGCGGTTCCCGTACCTAAAGCAATCAGGGTGTCCATATTGGCTGAATGATTTTTAAAAGACTGCCAAGCGCCCATATAAAAGTGTTTACCAGAAAACACCATTACGCCAAGGGTCAGTAATCCAACAACTAGCCACACAAATCTCTCTTCAGCCGAGCTTACCGTCATATCACCGACGAAGAGGCCATAAATCATCAAAGGCCCCCCTATAGATAACGCTATCGTCATCTCACGCATTAGCCGTTTGTAGTAAGCTCTGTCTGCTCGCTCCTTTTCTACCAGCACGTCATCTTCGCGCTCAGCCAATGCGAGCTTAGCGTGGTAGCCCGCTTTATCCACCGCTTTCACTAACACATCAGCCTGAGCCGCTCCCGTGACACTTACCGTCCTTTGCGCGAAATTCATCACGGCGTTTTGCACGCCTGGAACATTCTTGAGTGCAGATTCAATTTTTCCTACACAACTGGCGCAGCTTGCCCCCTCAATAATGAGTTCCACAACATCAGTCTGCTCGTGATGAAACGCCTTGTGTGCATGATGCTCATGACACCTTGTAGATTTACCACCGTCACGAGAAGCAACGTTGGTAGCCCCCGAGTTTTTAGAACTCATAATGCTGCGCCTCCAACTGGTCAACATGAACTAATGACTTATTCAGCAAAGCTTCTTCAATAGAGGCTTACCTATCAGTTATAAGTTTAGGTGCTTTTTAAATTGGGCTACATATATGCCATGCCAAACACCTTATTACTTATTCATATCGAAACGCTTCCTTATCAAAACCTTATTATCTATCGTCAAAGTAAGACCTTAACATCTGGCTCATTGCCATTTCGGCCATGTTTTCATCTCTCTGGGCTATGGCCTCAATAAGCTCTAATCCTTTGGTATTGAACTGCATTGATATAGTGTAAGAATGACGCTCTTCTTTTACATTAGCTGTAGCGACTTGCACCAATGATTGAAATAAGCCTGTCAAAAAGCGATTGTTTGTTAAGCCCGCTATTTGCTCTGTTAATACTTGACAAGATATATGCTTCATTGAAGCAATTATCCTTAGATTTTCAACATCTTTACTTGTGCAATTGTGCGCAGCTATACGAGCAATCATTTGCCCAATGAGTAGCAGCGCATACTGTAACTCGAAAAAAGAAAATTTCCCGGCGCTAAACAGCTCATTACACGCAGACTCAACCCGTTCAAATGTAACCGGTCTAACAAAGGCTCCCCCCGTTGCGCCACGTTTAATATCAACTAAGCGACTGGCCTCTAGTCCTTTTATTGCTTCCCTTATCGTTGTTCTGCTCACATTGAAGCAACGAATTAATTCACTTTCCGATGGAAGCTTTTGCCCTGCAATATAGCGGCCATCAAAAATGGCTGTACTTAACTGACCATAAATATTGTTGGATGCTTTTATCTGTTCAACTGACTTGAATTTCGTTAACATCCGCTTTCCCTCAATGGTGTTTATTTCTGTTTTTATAACAATGATAAAATTCAAAAATTATGAAATTCAACCAACTCAAAAATGAGTTGGTTGAATAATTAAAGATTAAAACTTATAAATAAACTTAGCCCTTAAATCGGTAGCATCATTATCATTGTTCTCATAGTCCAACACTGAAAAGTCAACTGAAACAAGGCAGTTTTTAAAATCACCGGAAAAACCATAAACCAAGTTTAATGTCCATTCATCAAGGTCTTTACCTACTTCTGGGTTATTAAACGAAGTGAATCTTAATTTCCCATCCAATTGATTGTATTTATATCCAACACCGAGCTGATATGAGTCAGTTCCAGCCTCGAAGGCGTTAACACCAGCTGTTTTTGTGGTTGTGGTAAATTGATAATACGCACCTTGTCCAATGCCTCTAAAGACACGATGCTCTCCTTCTGAACCACTCACTGTTGTATATGCAGCAAAAAATTCAAAGTTGTTATGATTTGCGCCAAATTTAATACCAAATAAGTTATTATTGGCGAAGTCAGGGTTATCCCAAGAATTAGTATAGAACTGTGCCGCAATATAGCTTTTTAACGGGATGGGTAACGTGTATTTCACATCAGCGTATAATGCTTTCACCTCACCAATGACATCAGCATATGAGGCCTGAATTTTAATTTTTTTTGATGGCGATGTATTAACCTGCGCAAACCACATGCCGCTGTCACCAATATCATAAAACTCCCCCGGACGACCTGTTCCGTTTTGTTCAAACTCAACAAAGTCATTATCTGCGTAATATGATTTGTCTGTTCGCGTTTGATATTTAGTTACATATCCTGCTGAAATCTCAGTGTTTAATAGACTCTTATTGCGGATCTGATACATTTCAAACGACTCCTTGATGAGCCTCGAATCAGAATCGGCGACAAAAGGAGATGAAAAATGTTGTCTTCCCCCTTTGAAGATTGTATCCCCCAAGGTGTACTTCAAGTATGATTCAGACAAAATGGCGCCATCAGCGTCCATATTGCCCGCTGTTTTTCCATCTCGGTCATTCCGGCTGTTTATATAGGATCCTTGGAACTCACCTCCGAGTTCAAACCCATTAAGTTCAGCAGTATTAAAAGCAATGTTGCCACCATTCGCCCAGATTTGGCTGTCGTGGCTGCCCTCCTTATCAAATGTTTGAGCAAAGTAATATGATTTCATCGCACCATGAACACTTCCTTCTGAGAACCACTTATCAAAGCTGGAAGCTGTTTCATTTGCAAAAGCTGAAGTGCTGCAAATTAAACCTAGCGCTAATACGGATAGTTTTTTATTACTCATCATTTACCCTTCTACGATTTTAGTCACTTTACAATGGCCTAGCTTGGTCCCACACCAAATGCATCTAGCCAGTGCAGTCATATTCACCTCATATCTACTGTCGCTACTAAATAGTTAACGTGTTAGATACGAAGTGACTCCATGAAAGAGAAAATGAGGCAACAACGTTACGACAATAGGTGAACGTAATATGGCTGTTGCCAGGAAGCCAATAGCCATGTCACCTATTGTTAATTCACCCAATAACAGCCGATGCAGAGTCCTTTGCTAAGATTGCAATAACCACTGGAGTTGAGGAGCACTTCAACAACGCAGGTGTTAGCGCAAAATTGGCTAATATCTATTTCAAACGACGAAACGTGATATCAATGTAACGCTGAGCCTCGATAACTCTTTCAAAATTAATCTTTGGCTGACAGAACGTTAGCGATAACACTTGTCATCGGCTGTAGTATTAGCTCTTTATTCGCGCCGACATCTGGCGTAACTGTTAGATATGGTTGCTTTAAATATGAGTTGGCGGCATTCACATCATCTAACTGCGGAGGAGCTAGTGTGATTTGGTTTGAATCAATCACTAGTTGTAGAAAAAGAGGTTGTGATTTTACCCACGTGGATGGGTCATCAGCATTTACACCCTCAAATAAATCTCTATACCGCACAACCAATACATGTGAACCTGGCGATAACTCTAGTGAACTATCAATGTTGTTATTGGAATGTCCGTCCACATTAAGCAGCTCTAGTTCGTCAGAGAATGAGACTTGAGCGGCCTGTGATGGCGGCGCAATGAAAAATAACATCGACAGAGATGACGCAGCAATGGCTGCAAGAGTAGTTTTTGAGAACATAACTGTTTCTCCAGAATTTAAATAACACAACATCTTGGTTCAAAGCATTTTGCTTATCAGACTATTGTTTTAAATAAAATTACTGGATGTTTGGCGGAGGGGTTTGAACACCTACAGTTATGGAACGATTGCTCCAAGTAGAACCAAAAATCTCTTGTGTTACAGATGGCTCGATTGGAAGTAAATTAATTGGTGCGATCACCGATACCAAATTATTACAGTGACTAGAACACTGTCCTGATTGACCGCAGTGACTCTTATTCATATCGCATTTACAGCCCATATCCCCTTGGCAACACTTCATCGAAGAATGGGCTTTGTGCATTTGTGCAGTTTCAGTAGTTTGCTGTGACATTGGCATAGCAAAAGCCAGCCTAGGAGCAATTGCCTGGCCGGTTAGCATCATTATCAATGTCATTATTAACAGCAAATTACGCATATTTAACGCTATCTATACTGTTGCTAGAGTTAGCTAAAAAAATGACACATTTCAGAT
This sequence comes from Shewanella sp. ANA-3, assembly GCF_000203935.1. Classification (GTDB taxonomy): domain Bacteria; phylum Pseudomonadota; class Gammaproteobacteria; order Enterobacterales; family Shewanellaceae; genus Shewanella. Next base: position 9,127 of record NC_008573.1, read on the forward strand.
AAATCTTTCAACAAGTAAATGAGCTAATTAGATATTGATTGATCAATATCAATGTTTTGTTTTTAGATTAATAACCAATAGATATTTAATATGTTGTTAATCGTATAACCCATTACAAAAATTTGGTCAAAGGAACACGAGGTTCGCCGCGTCCAGCGAGGCCCGAAACTCACATTGGGGCATAAACGTTTTAGAAATGGCAGTACACCGATCTGGTCGCTGCCTCTCAGTATGATCTTTTAATACTCAGTATGATTCTTTATTACTTAGTATGAGACTTATTACTCTCCCACAGTTGAAATGGCGGAGGAAGTAATTGATAGTGACTCGATGTTTACCACCAACCAAGTAATACTTACCTTCCAGCTTTGCGAGTGAAATGCCAGCTTTGGGCCAAAATTGGTCTGAAAAAAAATTGGGGCTATCTTCTAAAATTCCCAAATAATGCCCCATAGAAGTATGGTGGCCATTTAATAGGTTTCCCCAGGAGACCGCAGGAATCATCCCTTGTTCGTGTCCCACAATAAGGTCATATGGCACTGTTTCATAGGTAATTTGGCCCTTATCGATAACCCAGCCTCTTTCCAATGCTAGTTCAGTTAGGTTGACTAAAACCGCATCGCTGAGAGGGGCGGGTTGAAGAACATTAAGCTCTCTGAGATTTATCTTCAATTTTCATTTCCTTGCAGGTATTGCCAGCGATTAAAGTGGTTCAGGAAAGCACAAAGGCTTCCGCGGATTTTACGTCTGTAAATACCTGACATTTTTTATCGCTTTTCAAAATTCGATGGATGTTTGGTTCATCGTAAGGCTTAACATCCCAGTATTTCGGAGTCTCAGCCTTGAGCTCGGCAGCTATGAGCCAGCCATTTTTATTTGCGATAATCATTGGCTTAGTCCATGCAATTTATTGGTCAGCATCAACTGTAGAATTTCCAAGTCATTCAACGCATCAACAACATCACGCTTCGACAGGTTCCCCCACTGTTCCCTCACCCATTTAGACGTAGAGGGGTCGTTAAGGACTCGTTGATTAAACAGCTCGCTCGCGTTAAGGGCTCTGTCTGGCAGGATAGAAGGATTCATCTAAATCCCGCGAGAAACCCCGTCCTTCTAGGGCGAGGAGGGATAGCGGTTGCTCCGAAGGAGCAAAAACTACCCGATTGGTTAATGTTAATATTTACTTTCACAAAAACAACTGTATTCTTGTGAACTATGAAAGAGATCGCTATTAAACAACGCTTTTACCCAACGACTGAACAGGCTCAATTGCTTGCGCAGACTTCTGGCTGTGTGCGTTTCGTTTACAACGCGATCCTTAAATGGCGTACCGACGCTTTCTACAACGAAAGCAAAAAGGTTAACTACAACACGGCAAGCTCTAAGCTGACCGAACTCAAGAAGCAAACTGAGTTTGAATGGCTTAACAGCGTGTCGTGTGTACCGCTCCAACAATCTTTGCGCCATCAACAAACTGCGTTTAAGAACTTCTTTGAAGGAAGGGCGAAGTATCCAGCCTTTAAGAAGAAGCGCAGCAAGCAAAGCGCAGAATTCACGAAGTCGGCGTTTAAGTTCAAAGATGGCAATATCTACATTGCCAAGTCCAAACAGCCGCTTGATATTCGCTGGTCGCGTGAACTTCCTAGCGAACCAACTACCGTCACTATCTCGAAAGACAGTGCAGGCCGCTACTTCGTGTCTATGCTTTGCCGCTTCGAGCCTAAACCACTGCCTGTTACCAAAATGACAACGGGTATTGATTTGGGTTTGACCGACCTTGTGATTACCGCTGACGGGTTTAAATCTGGCAATCCCCGCCATACTGCAAAGTACGAGAAGAAATTGGCTCAGGCGCAACGCCGCCTTTCCAAGAAGAAGAAAGGAACTGCCAACTTCCACAAAGCCAGAATCAAAGTTGCTCGCATTCAGGCGAAGATTGCCGACTGCCGCCGCGACTTTACCCACAAACTCACCACTACGTTGATAAACGAAAACCAAGTGATTAGCTGTGAGAGTTTGAGCGTTAAAAACATGGTCAAGAATCCGCGACTTGCTAAGGCCATTGGTGACGCCAATTGGGGCGAAATGGTTAGGCATCTTGAGTACAAAGCAGAATGGCGCGGCAGAACACTTGTCCAGATTGACAAGTGGTATCCGTCTAGTAAGCGTTGTAATTGCTGTGGTCACGTAGTTGATTCTCTACCGTTACATATAAGGCATTGGACTTGTCCAGCGTGTGAAGCGCGCTTAGACCGTGATACCAATGCCGCTATTAATATCAAAGCCGCTGGGCAAGCGGTGTTAGCTTGTGGAGCGTAAGTAAGTCCCGATTGTTCTAATGAACTTCGGGCATAACGCCTTGAAACAAGAATCCCCTTCCTTTAGGGAGGGGAGCAGTCAAAGAGTTACGTCCAATGCTGTACACGGATAGACGATATCACGCGCTATATTAATTGTGAATGTCTTCCGGCATTGCTTTGTTGAGGATATACAAGAAAATCGCCGCTGAAGTGCAGGTGATAACTACGGTTCCAATGCCATAAATAAATAACGAAATTAACGTGCTACCAAGAAACACGTTCTGAATAACCATCGCCGGAAATGTATTGGTATTATCCATTTTAGTAGTGACCAGTAATGTGGCCAGCGCCAGAAAAGCAGGGGTGTTAAACTCAACAAGCCCTGTATCACTTAGCCTATACAACCCAGCAGCCATCAAAGCTATAGCGGCGCCAGACCGAAGTAGAGGTATTGGACCAGCGGGGGCATTTGAACGAAAACCTACGGTTTTGAATCCTGTGGCACCCTCGTAACCGTAGGTTTTCGTTTGATAGCCGTTAATCCCTGTATTTGAGGTTCGGCTGCATTCGGCCGGTAAAAGCGTTGAATTTAGCCACAAAACCTATAACACATTGATAATATGTAGGAATATCAATATTCTTTTTCCACCTGACGTTGGTCGAATCGATGCTTCTCCTTGGCCTGCAGGGTCTTGTGGAAGAACCGACAAATTTGCCAAGTTTGCTCGTTTAGGGGCTGGCAACGATTTCTGCATTTGCAGCCAGACGATCAAAACACATCCATTAAATCGTTATAGCGAACTTTGAAGCTGTTTAAACTGCCCTTGGATCACTGCTTTTTCCTGAAGAATCACCTTATTCTCATCGGTCAGAAATGCCACTTTATCCTGGGCGGTTTTCAGTTCGGCTTTGGTGGTCTCCAGTGCGTGGGATAACACGGCCACTTGCTTATCGACATCTGCTTTCTGAGTGGTGAGCGCGGCCATGTTTTCCGACAATTGCTCATTTTTATGCTGGTATTCCCGGCACCTTGTCACGGCTTCTTCATACTCGTGTTCCAGGTTCTGGATATCTTCCATCTTTGCGTTCAAGTCGCTATTTAGCGCCGCATTGGCCCGTTTTAATTCATCGGCATTTCGTTGTAACTGCGCGTTGATGTCGAATAGCTCGCCGCTTCAAGCCGGGTTGGACGCCGCCGCATTGTCCAAACCAACCAAACCGATACGCCAGAGGCTAATGCAATAAAGAAATAGCGTTGCCAGCCACCAGCATCAGCTAGCAAGCTGAATGCAGCCCCAGGATTCATCATGTGTACGATATTAAGAATTGAGTTAATCTCCACGCGCTCACCGTACTCTATCGTACGCTCAACGGCATACTTACTCGCCTGGTCCATCAGTAATATCAAACCGGAAAGACACAGCCAACCACAAAAGGTGTTTGTCGGGTTAGAGTTCGCCATGAAGTTAATTTTCTTTTCCTCCAATCGGTAGCGCTTGCTCGACAGGGGTGACGTATACCCAACCGGATATGTTGGGTCCGATTTTCCCGGTTTTGCGAATGATGGTCGTCACCTCATCCACCTGATTGTCATCACAGACCAGTGATAATTGGACTTCTGAGATAACCACGCCAGCTTCGGCAGAATAGGCCAATTCCCGCTCCCCGAGGGGCTTCAAAGTACCCTTGATGTCGAGTAGCGATAGGTTTTTGTAACCCGCGTCACGCAGTGCGTCGATGACATCAGCGGATCGAACGTGGTGGATAAAGGCGGTAATTTGTTTCATGTAAATACTCCAAAAAAATTCGCTATTACTGTTAGATGGATCGCGGCAAGAGGATGCTTGCCGCGATCCTGAGGGTGTCACTGAGCGATCGGAACGCCGTTGTCATCAATCTCTTTTGGCTTTCGCCAAGCCAGTCGATAAAGGCCGGGAAGTACCAATAGAGTGAGTAACGTGGATGAGATAATGCCGCCGATGACTACCGTGGCCAGTGGTCTTTGGACTTCTGCTCCAGTGCTGGTGTTGAGTGCCATCGGCAAGAAGCCTAATGCAGCCACCAGAGCGACCATCAAAATCGGCCGCAATCTCAACATGGCGCCGCCCTGAATCGCCTGCTCGACGGATTCACCCCGATTGAGCTCATCTCGAAAGGCCGACACCATCATGACCCCCGTCAGTACAGAAACCCCGCATAAGGTAATAAACCCAACGCCGGCTGTGATCGAGAGGGGAATATCTCTTAACCACAAGGCGATAACGCCACCGGTCAGCGCCAGCGGTACGCCACTGAAGACCAATGCCGCATCTTTTGCCGAACCAAAGGTCATCATCAACAGTGCAAAAATCATCACCAAAGTGACGGGGACAAGCAGGCTTAACCGCTGCGAGGCCGATTGCAGTTGCTCAAAGGTGCCTCCATACTCCAGCCAATAGCCGGGCGGCAATTTCACCTGTTGCGCAACTTTGCCCTGAACTTCAGCCACAAAACCACCCAAATCACGACCGCGAACGTTCGCGCTGACAACCAGTCGCCGCTTGCCGTTTTCGCGAGAGATCTGATTAGGTCCAGGGGCCAGCGTGAGACTGGCCACTTCCCGCAGCGGTACGTAGCCGCCCTCTGGCAGCGGTATCGGCAAACGTTCCAACGCGCGCAAGTCGCCCCTTATGCCCTCGGCCACTCGCACCACTATCGAGAAACGTTGATCGCCTTCAAAGATCAGGCCAGCCTCCTCACCGCCCGTGGCGGCGGCGACTACGTCCTGCACATCGGCGACATTCAAGCCATAACGATACATAGCTGAACGATCAGCATTAATGGACAGAATAGGCAAACCGGATACCTGTTCGACCTTGACACCTTCGGCGCCCTCGATGCCAGTCAATACCGCCGCGATTTCGCTGCCCGATTTAAGCAGCTGGTCCAAATCATCGCCGAACACCTTGATCCCGAGGTCTGATCGCACACCAGAAATCAATTCATTGAAGCGCAGTTGGATCGGCTGGCTGATCTCATAGGCATTTCCCGGCAACAACGTCAGTTTCTCACCAATTTCTTCCAACAGCTGCGCTTTGGTTTTATCAGGATCGGGCCATTCACTGCGATCCCTGAGCATGACATAGCCATCGGAAATGTTGGGCCCCATGGGGTCACTGGCAACTTCGGCCGTGCCGACGCGCGCGAAGTAGGTTTTGACTTCAGGGATTTCCAGAACCGCTTTTTCCAGTTGAAACTGCATATCCAGGGATTGAGTGAGACTGGTGCCGGGTATTCGCAGTGCCTGGACGGCAATATCGCCCTCATCCAGATTAGGGATAAATTCCGTCCCCATCCGCGTGGCCAGTGCGCCGACCAAAACCACAAAGATCAGGGCCGCAGACAATACGAGAACGCGAAACTTTAGCGCCCACGCCAAAACCGGGGCGTAAAACCGTTTGGAGTGGCGAACAATAAAATTGTCCTTCTCCTCGATATGCCCCGTCATAAACAGCGCCACGGCGGCAGGGACGAAGGTGAGTGACAGCACCAACGCAGACAGCAAGGCCATGATCACCGCCATAGCCATGGGCGTAAACATTTTGCCTTCCACGCCCGTCAAAGCCAGGATGGGTAAGTTCACCAGAATCACCACTAACACGCTGATCAAACTCGGCGCAAAAACCTCGCGGGTGGCCGCAAACACCGTTTGAAAACGCTCATCCAGTTTTAAGGTGCGCCCAAGATGATGCTGTCGCCCAGCCAAGCGCATGATACAGTTTTCGACAATGATCACCGCACCATCCACAATCAAGCCAAAATCGAGTGCGCCCAAACTCATCAGATTGGCGCTGACCTTGGTTTGCACCATGCCCGTCATCAACATCAACATCGACAATGGAATCACCATTGCGGTGAGTAAGGCCGCCCGGACGTTGCCGAGCATGATCAGGAGCACGACGACAACCAATACCGCACCTTCGGCCAGGTTGGCCTGCACCGTGGCAATGGTTTTATCGACCAGTACCGTACGGTTATAAACCGGTTCGGCAATCACGCCCTCGGGCAGCGTCTTATTGATCTCCAACAACTTGGCCGACACATCCTGGGAAACCGTCCGACTATTACCTCCCAGCAGCATGACGGCGGTACCCAATACAGTCTCCTCACCATCGCGAGTAGCGGCACCTGTGCGCAACTCTTTGCCGAATCCGACCTCGGCCACATCAGCCACGGTAATGGGTAACCCGGCTCGACGAGCGACGATGATTTTTTCGATCGCCGGGATGTCAGCTACCTGTCCGGGGGCACGAATCAGGTATTGTTCGCCATTTTTTTCGATATATCCGGCACCGATGTTGGCGTTGTTTTTCTCCAATGCCGCCACCAGATCGTCGAAGCTGAGCTGGTAGGCCAGCAGTTTTGACGGTTCCGGGGTGACGTGGAACTGCTTTTCAAAGCCGCCAATGGTATTGACTTCGGTAACACCTGGAACCAGGCGCAATTGCGGACGTATCACCCAATCCTGCAAGGTGCGTAAGGCCGTCGCATCATACGGCTCACCATTTTCCATCAAGGCGCCCGGTTTCGCATGCACCGCATAGTGAAAGATTTCACCGAGGCCTGTGGCAACGGGTCCCATCGCCGGATCGATTCCCGAAGGCATCTCGCTTTTCGCCTGCTGCAAGCGCTCGTTGATAAGATTGCGGGCAAAGTAAATGTCCGTGCCTTTTTCAAACACCACGGTCACCTGAGACAGGGCATAGCGTGATATCGAACGGGTACTCTCAACATAGGGCAACCCCGTGATCGCCAGTTCTACCAGGTAGGTAATGCGTTGCTCCACTTCCAGCGGTGAGTAGCCTGGGGCTTCTGTATTGATTTGCACCTGGACATTGGTGATATCGGGTACCGCGTCAATGGGTAGCTGCTGATAGTTCCAGACACCCAGGGCGCCCGTTACCAGCACCAGAAACATCACCAGCCAGCGGCGTGCGATGGAAAATTGAATGAGTTTATCGATCATCACACACTCCTTCGTTGAGCGGCGATAGAATGCTGCTCCGGCCGATGGAATCCAGAATGTCTTTCAGGGAGCTATTAATCATCATCGCCAACCTCCCCTTTACCCAATTCCGCTTTCAAAATAAAACTGTTTTTGCTGACATACACTTCATCTGCGGACAGACCTGCCACCACTTCGGTTAGCTCACCGTCGGTTCGCCCCAAAGTCACTGTACGTGCTTCAAAACCTTCCTCACCCCGAACAAAAACGACAGGGTTATCCTCGACGATTTGCAAGGCTTCGTTGCGGATCACCATTGGAGCGGCTATTTCGGCGCGGGTGATTTGCGCGTTGACAAAGAGACCGGGTTTCCAAATGCCATTCGGGTTGTCGATCAAAGCGCGCGCCATAATGGCCTGATTACCAGTTTGGCCAAGCGGCGCAATATAGATGATTTTTCCCTCTGCGATATGGGTCGAATCGAGACTGAGAATGCGAACCCGCTGGCCTAATTCAACCTGAGCAACATCCTTGGGAAAAACCGACAGCTCCACCCAAACCGTTGAGAAATCCTGTACTACCAACAACGGGATATCCGTAGTGTGCTCGCCAGCGTTTGCATTCCGCTGGGTAACGGCACCATTGAGTGCGGATACTATCGAATAGGTTTTCAGACTTTCATTCGCTTCCACAGTCACCAGGGGTTCGCCTTTGCGAACCGGATCACCAACACTTTTTTTAACTTCCCGAATAACGCCGTCGAAGCGTGCCGTTACCGACTGTACACGCTCTGCGTTGGTGGCGACGACGCCATATACTGGCAAAACATCGCGGATGCTGCCCGAGGTAACGGTTGCCAGCGTAATGCCGGCATGTTTTATCTGCTCCTGGGTCAGCTCGACGTGGCCTTCTTCACCGTGCTCTTCCTCTTCTCCGTGACCCGTCTCGGCGAAAGTTTGTCCAGACAACAGGGTGATCGCAAAGCAACACGTAATTAGACGGATAAATGATTTTTTTAACTGGGTATTTGATTTCATTGTGGGGTTCCTGAAAATGTGTTGTCTTCGCCATACTGTGTCAAGGCCAAGGGCTCTGCTGTTAGCTGCTCAATTTCTGCACCATAGGTTAAGGCGGCTGCGGCCGCTTCGATCTGGGTGCGCCTGGCGCTCAATAATTCCTGCCGCGCGCTGACATAGTCGAGATACCCGTAGCGACCGCGTTGATAGGCCGCCTGAGTTTCTACCAGGGCCTGCTCAAGGGCGGGAATGATGGCGGTGCGCAGTGCCTCTACCGCGACAATGGCTTGTTTGCGGTTGTGAAAAGCCCGGAACAGTTGCGTGTGTAGATCCAGCAGCATTACATCGCGCTCTGCCAACACCTGATTTTTTTCGGCCAACGCGGTCGAAACGGCGCCGACATTTCGCTTGCCGGAAAACAACGGCATGCTGAAACCCGCTACCAACGCGGTGTCATCGGTTTCCTGCAAGCGACGAACCCCCACCGACCAACTGATATCGGCACTGGATTGGGTTTGAGCAAGGCGTATTTCTGCTTCTTTGAGGCGGGACTCTGCTGCGAATACTTCTATCGCAGGATTTTTTTCAACTTTGGCGTACAACAGGTCGAATGCCACGTCCTCGCCAAACTGGAATAGATCACCTTCCACTTTGTCAAAGTCCGGTGAGGTTACCCCCCACAGGGCAGACAACGACACTTTCAAATAAGCAAGCCGTTGCTGCTCCGAAAGCAAAGCGAGCTTCGCTTGCTCGGCAGCGGCCTGTGCCCGTTTGACTTCCGCCTCGGGTGTCGCTCCCGCCGTAGCCCGCTTTTTCACAATGCGTAAGCTCTCGCTCGCCAACTGGGCGGCCTCGCCAGCCAGGGTGACCTGCTCCTGTGCCGCTAGCACATCGACGTAACGGCGGGTGACTTCGCCCAATAAGGCCAAGGATTCCACCTGTCGGCTGGCATTGAGCACCGACCGACTGTGGGAGATTACGCCTTGCCGTGCCGCGCGCTTATCCCCCATTTCGATGACCGAAGACAGCGCAATGGTGAGTTCAGCACCACTTGCGCCGCTGAAGTCCCCAGTGCCCCCGACATTTTCAGCGTCAAATCCCAGCTCATACGCCGGTCTTAACCCGGCTGTTTCGGCCTGCCCTTGAAGGGCTGCGTAGCGGTAGGGAAAAACTTTCAAAGACGGGTTTTGTGACAAGGCGCGCTGCACCGCATTGGTCAGCGTGATCGTTGAGTCCCCAGGCTCGGCGCTAAGCCCCGACGAAGAAATGAAAAATAATAAACTGAACAGAATACATCGGCTTTTGATATTCCTCCGCCCCAAAGCGCCAGAACCCGGCGCAGTACGTATTGATAGCATATGGTAGATCCTACTTATTTAAGATAATTCAAACCGCGCGTTGCAACGATAACGGCAACACAGAAAAAACATAATCGGTAAAATCAGGCGATTGGAGGGCGGTACAGCGACGAGGATGGGGCCTCGGGAATGAGGGCTTGAGAGTCGTTATGCAACGAATGTTTATGCAAAAAGTTTGGGTGAGTCAGGTTACCGGATAAATAGACATGGCAATGGCAGCCATGGTGATGGCAATGAAACAGGCAGTCAGTGGACATATTCTGATCAGTGGGATCAGTAGCGGTCGAGCTATCCAGTACTCCCGATGATGAGCCATCGATGAAATCAGAGGAATAAGGGGCTGTATCCGAATAATTAATGGGATGCACGTCAGCCATAGCTGTCACTGATTGCAGTGCAATCAAGAGTAACAGCAGATAAGACAGTGCTTTTCGACTCATAAACCGAACATAACCCCAATGAAATGGAATAAACTGCGAAGCAGTCCACCCTTGATTACGGATTCAATCCCCGATTGTCCCAGCGCCTTTCGTTTACCTGTTATCCGCTTATCAAAGCGAGCCAGGTCGAGGATTTTTATTGGCGAGTTATCAAAAAAAGACCATTGCTTGTTGTTCATATTGTGCTCGGCTCAGGACTTGAGCTGCAAGATACGGCGCGCACCATTCAACACAATCAAACCGATGATAAGGCCAATCACCAAGTCTGGATAACGTGAGCCCGTCCAGGCCACCAATCCACCGGCAAGGATCACCCCTAGATTGGCAATCACGTCATTGGCGGAGAAAATCCAGCTGGCTTTCATATGGGCGCCGCTATCCCGGCTTTTGGCAATCAACAGCAGACAGGTCACATTGGCCGCCAAGGCAACAAGCCCGAAGCTCATCATCAAAGTGGAAACCGGTTCACTACCCAATACTAATCGCCTTACCACCTCGCCCAAAGCGCCCAAGGCGAGAATGATCTGAAGCCAACCGGAAAAATGGGCTGCACGCAACTTCATCCGCACACTGTGCCCTACGGCATACAGCGCCACGCCGTAGACGGCGGCATCAGCGAACATATCCAGGGAGTCCGCAATCAAACCAGTGGATTGCGCCCACCAGCCGACAGTAATTTCAATGACAAACATGATGCCATTGATTGCCAGTAGCCACTTGAGAATGCCAGCTTCTCTTTCTGCCTCCTGTTTTGCAGACGCCTGCGCACGGGCGATGGACTCGCTGGCGACGGGCATTGTACTGACAAGTCTCGCGCCCAGACCGACTGATTGCATTCTTTTTTTAATAAGGTCAGCGTTATCACCATGGTAGACACTCACCTTGCGCTTGGGGGTATCGAATTCCAATGTGACTTTAGGATGCACACTGTCCAACGCCATACGGATCATGCCTTCCTCTGAAGGACAGTCCATCTTGGGGACATGATACTCACTAACAAAGCCGCCATGAGAAGCGTCGTGTACTTCGGCAATTTGGGGAGTGTTCTCCGTCGCGTTATTTTGGCAATTGCCACCGCATGTGGTCGTCATAAAAAACCCTTGTTCTATCCAAGGTGGGCAGTTTAAACTCTATAGTTACTATAGAGTCAAGCACAGAGATTGAATAAATGAAGATTGGCGAGCTGGCAAAAAAGACGGATTGCTCGGTGCAAACTATCCGTTACTATGAAAAAGAACAGTTGCTGTGCACGACACAGCGTAGTGACGGCAATTTTCGACTTTACGATGAAGCTGCTGTCGAACAGCTGCTATTTATCAAGCTCTGCCGTAACCTGGATCTCAGTTTGTCCGAGATCCGCCAGCTACTCACATTAAAACGCTCACCGGGTGCGCAATGTGATCAAGTCAATCGCATGATGGATACGCACATTCAACAAGTGGAAACGCGCATTCAGAAGCTGGTTCAGCTGCGCGAGCATTTGAAAGTACTTCGCCGCAGCTGCTCCAGTGAAAGGACGATCGAACAGTGCGGCATCTTGCAAACGTTAACCACTAATCAGCATCAGAAGCGGTAACACTTACGCGCTTGAAATCGGACGCCTGTGTTATCGGCGGTGATGTTGCGCGTTTTGATTTGGATAGTATTAAAAATACCAGGTAAACCAGAAGTACCGAAAGTTGCGCAAGCACGCCTTGCCAGGTGGATTTGACGCCAATCCAGTCAATCTCAAAACTCACAGGTAATGGCGTCATACCGATGATGGCCGCCTCCTGTAATGCCGACACAGCTTTGCCCATCAGGACAAATGCCAGCGCTAGCAGCAAGTAGGTGGTGGCTGAAAAGAATTTGATCTGATCCGCTACTTTTGGACATCTCGCTAAGTGAGTAAAATCGCTTATTGAGGTGAAGTATGTCAACGAAGAAACCCCGTAAAATCCACACGCAAGAATTTAAAGCTGAAGCCCTGAAGCTTGCTGATAAAATTGGTGTAGCGGCAGCGGCACGTGAACTCAATCTTTATGAGTCACAGCTATACAATTGGCGCTCAAGTGTCGAAAAGAAATCTAATCTGAACCAGTAATAGTGGACACTTTGTATTATTACTAAAATTTGGTCAATTAGCCTAAGGGAACTGGTGACAGCCTCAAGAGTTGTGCCTCTGAATGGGGCACGAACGTGTCAGCTTCATTCCTCTGACACGTATAGGGGACAAGAATCAGTTAGTGCTTAGGCTCTAAAATTCGATTTTAGCATTACCATTAGTAATGAATATCCTCAGAAAGTGAGATTGTTATTTAATAAATGGGATGGACAAACGCAATGCATCGAAAAGGCCCAAACCTTAGGTAAATGCCTTGGACGTTTGCTTGTTCATCAATTAAGGAAAAATAAGCGGTTCGATTAAGGGACAAGCTCGTCACACGTGCAAAGCCTGCTTAAATGCAATCGTTCGACCATTGCTAAAGCGGCCAAGTTGAGCGGGCTTGGGTAGCCACAATTTTTTTATAGATGTTAGCTGCTGTATCCCAAAGTAGGTGAGAGTCGCAGTAACTTATAGGTGGATATGAATATAATAAGTATTCTAATTTATTAATCATAAACTTAGGTAAATATAAGTGCCGTATTAAATGTTAATAGGATGCCGTATTTATTCCTATTACCCTCACATTAAGCTATACTCGCGCTATTGTAGAGTAAGGAGGTTTAAATGGCCGCTGTTGACAGTATCTTTCAAAAGATAAAGCGTTCTAGACGCTACGTTTTCGAACGCAAAGACTTTGACGGCATTGCTAGCTATGACCAAATTGGCCGATCGCTTAATCAGTTAATGGATAGAGGCGAGATAATGAAGCTTGGCTATGGCTTATACACGAAAGCGCGAGTAAACAGCCTGACAGGACGTTTAATGCCGTCGTGTCCAGGTGGTAGCGATGCACTTATGCGTGAAATATTAAAAATGAAAGACATCGATTTCGAGATAGATAATCTGTCCTTACAAAGTCTTTCCGGTAAAAACACCCAAATCCCCTCATCCGTTCATTACTCATGGGATCAAAAACAGTTCAATCGCAAATTGGTTGTTGGTAACAGACTATTAACGCCAGCAAGTAGACCATGAAAAAACTGAAACAACAGTTCTTAGAGGTTTCCGATGCATTAGCGCTCGGAAACCCCGCCATTATTGAAAAAGATTATTGGGTGGTTGCTCTACTTTCTGAGCTTGAACAGTTAACGTTTGAAACTCATCAAATGGTGTTTTCCGGCGGCACCGCACTGGCTAAGTCCAATGTTAAAATACTTAGAATGTCTGAAGACGTGGACATAAAGCTGATCCCCACGCCGCAATTTCAACACCTTAGTCGCGGCAGGAAGAAACAGTACCGAAAAGCGTTAGCAGTAAAAATTGAAACAGCGATTATTGCATCGAACACATTTTCTATCGAAGCTAGATTAGTTCAGGATGAATATCGCTATGTGGAATATGAGCTTAAATATCCGCAACAATTTAGCCAGGCTCCTTGTCTACGCCCAATCATCAAGTTAGAACTGATGGAAACCATTCCACTGCTTGCGCTGGAAACGCGGGGCATCCAATCGTTAGTCGCAGAGCTTTATAAGCTGCCACAAGAAGTGAACGGATTCATCTGCGTATCAGTAAATACCACCTTGGTAGAGAAAGTGCTTTCCATGTTACGCCGCACAATGTCTGTTAAGCGTGATGCAGCCCGAAGCGATGACGTCACTTTAGTTAGGCATATTTACGACGTACACTGTATTCATGCAGCACAGGCCCTTGATAATGAATTACTTGCGCCCCTTTTTCGCGCCATATTAGCAGAAGATATTGCTCGCTTTGGCAACCAACATGCCGAATTCGTCATGGACCCAGCCAATGAGTTACGCCTTGGCTTACAGGAGATAGAAAGCAACCCACTCTTCAGGCAACGCTTTAATGATTTTGTTAAACCCATGGTGTTTAACTCGCAACCCCCCAATTTTGATACGTGCTTTATGTCCTTTAAACATATTGCGACCTCACTCATTCTGACTATTTAGAGCAAACATGAACAAACAACAACTGGCCGCAAAAATCTGGGAATCAGCAAACCAGATGCGCTCAAAAATCGAAGCTAACGAATACAAAGATTACATCTTAGGTTTCATTTTTTACAAGTACCTGAGCGACCAGTTAGTTCAGTTTGTCACCAAAGAGGGCATGACACCTGAAGACATTAAAGCCCTCAACGAAGAAGACGCGGACACGGTCAAGTACATTCAAGACAATCTAGGTTATTTCATCGCTTACGATAATTTGTTTGCTACTTGGGTTGATCCTGCATTCGACTTTGACGAGTCTAACGTGCGCGATGCGCTATCCGCCTTTAGCCGTTTGATTTCGCCTACCTACAAAAAATTGTTTGAAGGAATTTTCACCACACTCGAAACGGGTCTTAGCAAACTGGGTGAAAGCGCGGGTAAGCGCACAAAAGCCATTAGCGACCTACTACATTTAATCAAAAGTATCCCAATGAACGGTAAGCAAGGCTATGACGTTCTGGGTTACATCTACGAATACCTGATTGAAAAATTTGCCGCTAATGCCGGTAAAAAAGCCGGTGAGTTCTATACGCCGCATGAAGTCTCGGTATTGATGTCGCACATCATCGCCCATGAATTAAAACACAAAGATACCATCGAGATTTACGACCCAACGTCGGGCTCGGGTTCGTTACTGATCAATATTGGTGAAGCGGTCGAAAAATACGCCAAAAGCAAAGACAGCATTACCTATTATGCCCAAGAGCTAAAAGCGAATACCTACAACCTTACCCGTATGAACCTGATCATGCGCGGCATTAAAGCCAGCAATATCAAAACCCGTAACGGTGACACCTTAGAAGACGATTGGCCATACTTTGATGAAAATGATCCGCAAGGTACTTATCATGCGCTGTATGTGGATGCGGTCGTCTCCAACCCGCCTTACTCACAAGCCTGGGACCCAAGTTTTAAAGACAGCGATCCACGTTACTCGCGTTTTGGTCTTGCGCCCAAAACCAAAGCCGATTTTGCCTTTTTATTGCACGACCTTTACCACCTAAAACCCGATGGCATTATGACCATTGTCTTGCCCCACGGCGTACTCTTTAGAGGTGGTGAAGAAGGCGAAATTCGCAAGCAACTGATTGAGCAAAACCACATTGATGCCATTATCGGCTTACCAGCTAACATCTTTTTTGGTACTGGTATTCCTACCGTTATTTTGGTGCTCAAGCAGAAGCGTGGCTCTATTGACAAACCACAGAATGACGTATTAATTGTGGATGCCTCCAAGCACTTTGTTAAAGAAGGTAAAAACAATAAACTGCAAGCCAGTGACATCAAGCGCATTGTTGATGCGGTCATTAACCGCGACAGCATCGAAAAATTCTCACAAGTGGTGAGTAAGCAAACCTTGCGCGACAATGGCTACAACTTAAACATACCCCGTTATGTAGATTCGTCACCAGCGGCCGAAAGCTGGGATTTACACGCCACTATGCTCGGCGGCATCCCAAATAGCGAAATTGCGCAGTTACACCAATATTGGCAAGCATTCCCGCAATTGCATGATGCGCTGTTTGTGGCCAAGTCTGCCGCCCACAGTGAATTAGCCATTGCTAAACGAGACGTTAATGCAACCATTACCCAGCACTCACAAGTGGTAGAGTTTGTCACTGCCTACAACCAGGCGTTTGATGGAACCAATGCCAACAGCAGCTTTGATGACTATTTAAACAATACCCTAATCCAAGGCTGGCAAGCCGTTAACCGTAACCAGCAAGAGCCTGAATTAAGCACAGAGTTATTCACACGCTTAAGCAGTGTTGCCCTCATCGACAAATACCAGGCCTATCAATATTTGAACAACCAATGGCAATTGATTAGTGCTGATTTAGAAATGATGCAAACTGAGGGTTTCGCCGCCACTAAGCAAGTTGACCCTAATATCGTGGTTAAAAAGGTTAAGGGCAAAGACACCGAAGTACAAGACGGCTGGAAAGGCCACATCATGCCCTTTGATTTAGTACAACAAACCTACTTGAGCGATGACCTAGCGGCTCTGGCAAAACAAGAAAACCGCCTTGTCGAAATCGGAAGCCTACTTGAGGAAATACTCGAATCTCTAAGCGAAGAAGACAAAGAACAAGACACCGTAAAAGAAAGCAAAGACGGCTTTGCCAATGCCGAAGTGGCCAAGGCGGCCAAAGCCTTCTTGAAAGAACAGAAAGACAGCAAAGTTAAATTTGAAAAGGAAAGCTACGAAGCCAAGATAATTGCGGCCAATAAACTCATCGATGAAGAAAAAGCTCTGAAAAAAGCGGTCAAAGAAGCACAAGTCGCCCTGCACTTAAAAACCAAAACCACCATCGAAGGCTTAACCGACCAGCAAGTGAACGAATTGCTGCACCTAAAATGGATCGCGCCATTAAGCCAAGAGCTTGCTGCCATGCCAAGTGTCGTGATTTCAGAGTTGACCAACCAAGTACAATCCCTTGCCGATAAATATGCGGTGACCTATTCGCAAGTGGCGAATGAGATTAAAACCACCGAACAAGAACTAGCTGACATGATGGGCGAACTCACTGGCAATGAGTTTGATATGCAGGGCTTGAATGAGCTTACCAGTTTGTTGAAGGGTGCATAAGATGAGTGTGGAAAAGATGGTGCCGGAGATTCGCTTTGAGGGGTTTAGTGATGAGTGGCAAAGTTTGAGTTTGGATAAAATTACCGATGTATATGATGGAACACATCAAACGCCGGCGTATACAAAAAACGGGGTAATGTTTCTCTCTGCTGAGAATATAAGGTCATTAACCTCACAAAAATTTATTTCTGAAAAAGCTTTCAAAGAAGAGTTTAAAGTCTATCCCCAAAAAAATGATGTTTTAATGACTCGAATAGGAGATGTAGGAACAGCAAACGTTGTAGAAACTGATGATGACAAAGCATATTACGTGACACTGGCGTTATTGAAGTACAAGCAACTTAGCCCATATTTCTTGAAAAGCTCTATTGCTTCACCGTATGTGCAAAAAGATATTTGGCTGCGCACACTTCATATTGCATTTCCCAAAAAGATCAATATGAATGAAATCAAACAGGTCAATGTCAACTGCCCAACGAACTCGAAAGAATCTGACAAAATTGGTAACTATTTTCAAAAACTCGACAACTTAATTAACCAATACCAACAAAAGCATGACAAGCTCAGCAATATCAAAAAAGCCATGCTGGAAAAAATGTTCCCCAAACAAGGCGAAACCATCCCAGAAATTCGCTTTAAAGGGTTTAGCGGGGAGTGGGACGAGAAAGAGCTAGGTACAGATGTTGCTGACATAGTTGGTGGTGGTACACCTAGCACTTCAATATCTGAATTTTGGAACGGTGATATAGATTGGTATTCGCCTACTGAAATTGGTAGCAATGTATATGCTGAAGGGAGTCAGAAAAAAATTACGGCTCTAGGCCTTAATAGTTCATCAGCAAAGATACTGCCTGCTGGTAATACGGTTCTATTTACTAGTAGAGCTGGTATAGGTGATATGGCTATTCTTACAAAGCCTGGTACTACCAATCAGGGATTTCAATCTTTTGTTGTGAAAGAAGGATTTGTACCTTATTTCATTTATTCCGCAGGTAAACAGATTAAAGAATATGCCCTTAAACATGCGTCAGGCTCAACGTTCTTAGAAATTTCAGGTAAGCAACTTGGTCGCATGAAAATTCTTGTACCTTGCGAAACAGAACAAACCGCTATCGGCAACTACTTCCAAAAGCTCGATGCGCTGATCAAACAACACCAACAACAAATCACCAAACTGAATAACATCAAGCAGGCCTGCTTGAGCAAGATGTTTGTATAGTGATGCCTAGGCAAAATATGAGCACTGTTCGCTTCGCCCCTCAACGAATCTCCACGTTGAAAAACCTTGAAAGAGCGCCACTATTCCTTCGCTTTTTCGCCTTGATCTTCGCTGAGCGGCTCTGCTCCTTAGCGGCCCAATTTCACCTATGCACCACTCGCGGGAGCCACCATGACGACCTTTAAAACCGAAGCTCAATTTGAGCAGGCCTTTATCGAGGTGCTTACCCATAAAGGCTGGGAGCCTGAGATACTTAAAAACAAAACCGAAGCGGATTTACTGCAAAACTGGGCGAACATTTTATTTGAGAACAATCGTCAGCAAGATCGCTTAAACGATGTGCCACTGACGGCAACGGAAATGCAGCAGATTATTGAGCAGATCAAAGAGCTAAAAACACCGCTTAAACTCAATGGGTTAATTAACGGCAAAACGGTAGCCATTAAGCGCGATAACCCCGCCGATGCCTTGCATCTTGGCAAAGAAGTCAGCCTAAAAATCTATGATCGCCAAGAAATTGCTGCCGGTCAAAGCCGTTACCAAATCGTCCAGCAGCCGAAATTTGAACGCGGCAGCCCACTGCGTAATGACAGGCGTGGTGATGTGTTGTTACTGATTAACGGTATGCCGGTCATTCATGTTGAACTTAAACGCAGTGGCGTGCCAGTTAGCCAAGCGGTTAACCAAATCGAAAAGTATTCCAAAGAAGGTATTTTTAGTGGGCTGTTTTCACTCATTCAAGTGTTTGTCGCCATGGAGCCTAATGAGGCCAAATACTTTGCTAACCCAGGGCTAGATGGCAAGTTTAATCCAGATTACCAATTCAATTGGGCCGATTTTAACAACGAGCCCATGAACCATTGGAAAGATATTGCCTCGACACTGTTATCCATTCCCATGGCGCACCAGTTGATAGGCTTTTACACCGTTGCCGATGATACCGATGGTGTGCTTAAAGTGATGCGTAGTTATCAGTATTACGCCGCCAATGCGATATCGGATAAGGTAGCCAAAACCAACTGGCAACAATTGGGTAGCGCTGCTAATAACCCAGACCGCTTGGGCGGCTATGTGTGGCATACCACAGGTTCAGGCAAAACCATGACCAGCTTTAAATCAGCACAGCTCATTGCCCAATCAAAAGATGCCGATAAAGTCATTTTTTTGATGGATCGCATCGAGTTGGGCACCCAGTCGCTGGCGGAATACCGTAATTTTGCAGGCGATGGTGAAGATGTACAAGCGACCGAAAATACTCATGTATTGGTAACTAAGCTAAAAAGCACGTCCCCAGCCGATACTCTAATTGTTAGCTCTATTCAAAAAATGAGTAATATTTTTGAAGAAGTGGATGATGAAGGCACTGCAACAAACTCGGCAGATATTGAAAAAATCCGCGCTAAACGCTTGGTATTTATTATTGACGAGGCGCACCGTTCAACGTTTGGCGACATGCTGATCATTATTAAACGCACCTTTCCCCGCGCCTTGTTTTTTGGTTTTACTGGCACTCCGATCCAAGAAGAAAATGAAAAAAACGGCAATACTACCAGTACCGTATTTGGCAATGAGTTGCACCGCTACAGCATAGCCGATGGTATTCGCGATGGTAACGTACTCGGCTTTGATCCCTATAAAGTGCCTACTTTTAGGGACGGTGACTTAAGGCAGGCTGTCGCCCTAGAGCAAGCTAAGTCGGGATCTGTAGCGGAAGCAATGGATAATCCTGCCAAAAAGAAAAAATTTAATTATTTTATGAATGAAGTGCCTATGGCTGGCTACAAAGACTCTACAGGTAAATACCACAAAGGTATTGAAGATTACGTACCTAAAAGTCAGTACCTAAGCGAGACTCACCAAGCCAAAGTGGTAGAAGATATTCTGCACAAATGGGATGTGCTAAGCCAAGGCAATAAGTTTCATGCGATTTTGGCTACTAACAGTATTGCTGAAGCCATTGATTATTACCGTCTGCTAAAGGCTGCTAAGCCTGATTTAAAAGTATCAGCACTGTTTGATCCTAACATTGATAATGACGGCAGTGGTGACCGAGGGCCAACATTTAAAGGTGATGGCTTGGATGAGATTATGCGTGATTATAATGCGCGTTATGGCCACGATTTTGATTTTGCCCGCCATGCAGCATTTAAGAAAGATCTAGCCGCACGCCTTGCTCACAAAAAACCTTATGAGCGTATTCATACCGATCCTACAAAACAGTTGGATTTATTGATTGTTGTAGACCAAATGCTCACCGGTTTTGACTCCAAGTGGCTGAATGTCTTGTATTTAGATAAGGTAATTAAATACCAAAACATCATCCAAGCCTTCTCTCGTACCAATCGATTGTTTGGCCCCGATAAGCCTCATGGTGTTATCCGTTACTATCGTTACCCGCATACGATGGAGCAACATATTAACGATGCGGTAAAACTATACTCTGGCGACAGACCCATTGGGTTATTTGTTGATAGGCTAGAAAGTAACTTAGAAGCAATGAATGAACTGTTCGGTGATATTACCGAGTTGTTCATTAGTGCCGGTGTGACAAATTTTGAAAAACTGCCAGAAGATGTTGAGGCGTGCGCAAAGTTTGCTGAACTATTTAAAGTATTTAACCAGCATCTAGAAGCCGCGAAGATACAAGGTTTACATTGGGAGCAGTCGGTTTATACATTCACGACGAACGCTTCAACAGGCGAAAATGGCACTGAACATGAGGTTACTCTCGCCATTAATGAACAAACCTACCTGAGCCTTGCGCTGCGTTATAAAGAGCTCGCATCAAAAGGTGATGGTGGTGGTGCGGGTGGCGGAGGTGTGCCTTTTGATATTAGTGGCTATTTGACGGAAATCGACACAGGAAAGATTGATGCCGACTATATGAATAGTCGCTTCGATAAATATTTAAAAGAGCTAAATCAGCATAATGATCAAGCCAGCATTCAACTTACGCTTAACGAACTGCACAAGTCATTTTCTTCACTGACGCAAGCTGAACAAAAATACGCCAAGCTTTTCTTACATGATTTACAGCGTGGCGATGCAAAGTTAATAGAAGGCCATACTTTCAGAGATTACATCAACACCTACAAAGACAATGCTGAAAACGCCCAGATTAATGCCATTGTTAATGCGTTAGGTTTAGATAAAAGCCAGCTTATTAGCTTATTAAACGATAGTGTCAATGAGAAACACCTTAATAATTTCGGTCGCTTTGATGCGCTTAAAGACACTGTTGATAAGGCAAAAGCCAAAGTTTATTTTGAAAAATTAGATGGCGTAACCATTCCACCTTTTAAGCTCAATATCCGAATCGATCAGTTTCTAAAACAGTTTATTTTTGCTCAGGCAGATGATCTTTTAAATGAAATTTATGAAGATGTTACTGAGATGATTTAATGCCTTACAATCCGGCCTTTAGTATTACCCAATCACACTTAAGCAGGTTGCAGAGATCAGTGAAACGATCGGTCGTTTAAGTGCGCGTATTGAACAGGCGCAGGCACTCCGGCTGCGTTGTGTCAACCGTATCCGTACGGTGCAAGGCTCGTTGGCGATTAAGGGCAACACCTCCTTAGGCGAGGCGTAAAACACCGTCAAAAGAGGTGCTTGAAGTAAAAACCGCATTACGAAAAGTAAGCCTAATCGGAGCATTCTGCGAACACTGAGTGAAAAGAGCTAGCAAGCTTTGGGGCAAAAATGTGCTAACTCTTAATCCGCACATTCACCAAAAGAGCCAAAAAATATCAAACTATTATATAAACGCACAAAGGATTCATAGAGTTATGTCCAAAAATTTACACATTTGGACAATATCACACGCTATATTAATTGTGAATGTCATCTGGCATTACTTTGTTGAGGATATACAAGAAAATCGCCGCCGAAGTGCAGGTGACAACTACGGTTCCAATGCCATAAATAAATAACGAAATTAACGTGCTAACAAAAAACACGTTTTGAATAACCATCGCCGGAAATGTATTGGTATTATCCATTTTAGTTGTGACCAGTAATGTGGCAAGCGCCAGAAAAGCAGGGGTGTGAAACTCAACAAGCCCTTTATCACTTAGCATATACAACCCAGCCGCCATAAAAGCGATAGCGGCGCCTGACCGGAGTAAAGGTATTGCGTGATTATGTCGATAAGGGAACATCATCCACAACGCCCAAAAGAAGCCTAAGCCGGATAAGTTGCGTACAACATCATGTAAGGTAAGAGAGGATAATTGAATCATAGCGAGATTACCTTTCAGCTATTTTTGCACTATTGAGCATCCATCCAATGAGCGCTATCGATGATAAAAATGTCTGCAGTGTTGTTTGTTAAAACCACACATTCAATCAATTGATAATCTGAGTTAAACAACGTCTTAAGTGCAATTAAATTGTCCTCTGAAGTGTAGCGATAGTTAATTATCATCGGAGCTATTTGCCGGCCATCTTCATTGAAGCAGTTCTCGATCTGCACTCGGTTAAAACGTATCTCACAGGCATTGTGGTCCACTGTCACAGGTTGTTCACTGGTGCGGAATTGGATTGGCTCTTTGATAGCATCAATCGCAGTGACCAACCATTCAGCGAGCGCCATCATCCTGTCGTATTTGACACTGGAGCTGTTGATAACCGATAACATTTGATTAATGCAGGCTTCCATGTCCTGCCCTTGGCGCCCAAGCAGGATGACACGCTTAACATGACTCTTAATTTCACGGCAAGCCTTGTCATCGACAAATGGCTTTAACCTTTTAATCAAAATCTCATTGCGGCGCTGAACAGGAACAAATCGGCCTGATTCTGCGCAGGTGAGATAGAGGTGCATCTGAGCAGAGCGAAACACTGTCTTAAGCTGCTCTTCGTAACTGTTCATCTTTTTAAACCTTTCAAATTAAATTGCTTTAGGCACTGTATTACTTCGTGAAAATTACGCAAAAATTGAGGGGGTCACTCTCCGTTTGCGGTCTTTAATTCCTTGCTTCATAGCTGGAGCCATTAAAGGATCCCAGTGGCGTAGCTGCTTGCTTATCGGCACGAGTACCGCGCTTAACTGAAGCATCAAACGTAGTGAGCGGCTTGATCTCCAACGGCTCACTTTGCAATACGATAAGCGGCATCGTAGCGGTAACCGTTTTCACCTTCCCGTTAATCATGAGATTGGCCACTGGCTGCGGTTGAATATCCCGACGCGCCCGAATCATAGCTTCTGGGGTGCTCAAGATGTTCTGCTTTAACAGCAATAGCTGACTTGGGCATTCATCGCCAAGGCGCTTAATATCCGCGTTCAGTCGCTCAAGCAATTTGTCCTTATCGACCTTCGACACCACATCTTTGCATAACCAGCTGAACCGCGCCGAGGTCATTGGCTCGTTAAAGCAGCGGATTTGGCGATAGAGATGTAACGCCATGACACCAGGGCAAACCTCGCGTAGTTTCTCAAATCTGTCAGCACGGGTGCTGTACTTGGTGGTGATTTCCTTCTCGATGGCCGTTTTAGCCAAGTTAATCCGGGCAATGACATCCATAACTTTGTTAGTGACTAACGGCGATGTGGAGTACCAAAGCACCCCAGGCGTCCTACGAGCTGAGCGCTGCGAGTAATCAGGATGAATGTGTAAATCACCATAAGCGAGTTTGGCTTTCGTTACTGCTGCAAGCCCCAGTGTTTCGCGTACCGAAATCACCGTCTCCGGCTCGCGAACTTTCTCAGCCGATTTCATTACGGGTGGTACAGGTGTCACGCTGGCACGAACAGGGGTATTCGAATCCAGCAGGTGATTGAGCTGCAACAAGGTGGATTGGATCACTTCATAATTATCCGATAGAATACACAAAGTCATTACCTTAAAGTATTTCTGTTATTGTCTTACTGTAATCCTATTTAGTCCATCATGCAATGTTGTTGACTAACAAAGATAGGCGTACACCCCCACCTCCCGAGTACCTGGATAGATAATTAATTGTGCATATCGAGTGGCGATGGCCTTATTCAAGAAAATGTAAGAGATATTTTAGAAAAGCCTAGGTGCGCCGTGATTTTGGAAATTTCCGCCAAATTCGAGTTAGGACGTTGATAGTCTGGTTTTTTTCTAATTATTGGTATGTTGTGAATGTTAGAAATGCTGTGAGGATACCGCTGTATAAATCTTTGTATGTTGGGAGATAAGGTCAATATTTATTGAGTTATTCCTTCCATCCTTCATCAAATCGTTCAGTTAATTGGTTATTAATTGATTGGTACTCGAGTTCCAACTCTTTATCAAATTCAGGATCATCACCTGTCTTTTGATAACAGCCACGCTCTTTAAGAATACAGGTCTCTATCTGAGACAGAGTTGACTTGGTTCTTTCAATTGTTTGGTCAACATTCATCCAGAACTCATCGGAGAGCAGTAGGACTTTTTCTCCCCCTGATTGGTAATTTAAATGAACCTCAAAGGTCTTTACCATCATTTGAAACGTGCCATGAGCAACGGCATTTCGCCATTCCTGAATTTTCTTCAAGTCCTCCTGTAAATTAGCCTTCTTCTTACCGGTGCAATATGAGGTTACATTGAGGATTTTCAATAAAATATCACGCTTTGTGTTGTAACTCATTACTGTAGATTCGATTAGTAATTCATCAAATAAACAATGTCTGTTGTATTCCTCTTCAGAGTGATTCTGACTAGCAAAAAAATAGCTGCTAATAATACTGCCAATATCTGCATCAATATCTGTAGCTGCAGATACGACCATCGCAGCGTTATCTGTGGCATTTTTTGAAATTTCTTGTATTTGGTCAGCGTGGCGCTCCATGTGGATCAATGCATCGCTCACATCAGCAAAATCTAGGGCATGTGAAACTGGCACTTCTTGCTTCAGTTTGTACATAACTATCCCTTACGAATAAAGATAACTCATTGTACATTCGTAGCTTTATTATTCAACGTCACTCTTAATGACCTATTCATTGGCATTGGACACCATACTTATTTGAGCTATATTTATTGGAAATTCTATAGGTTCAATTAAGTATGCCTTCTAATGCCTTTCTAACGATAGGAAAAGCCGCAGACGGAGAATTAATTAGTATCGATGCGGTGAAGAGTGGTAAAACTGACCTCTCCTGCCCCTTTTGTGCCGTGCCGTTGATCGCAGCAAAGGGGCTAGTCAATATTCATCACTTTCGTCATGATGGCGAAACTTGCCATGAGTCACTGCAACAGCTGCCACAAATACCAGGCTGGGATCACTTTCACCTCTGCGTGCCGGATTTCCTTGTTAATGTCTTACAGAATTACGCCGAAGCCCATCCTGGGGAAGTATTTTGGTATGAACCTAAGCATGTTCGTGATCTGTTAAAGCACAATCTTATTGAGACCGACAGTTACACGGGTAAATATCGACTGACCGATGCCGCGTTAATCATCACCGGCCAACTATCGCTGAGTAAATTCAGCAACTGGTTTCGCCGCCAACTCACAGCCCGGATACATAGAAAATCGCAGTTAGTGGCTAACAACGAACTACATCGAGCACACTTTGAGATTGAGGCTTGGCGCCAACAACAGCTGATGGTAGCCACCACCTACTTATTTGAGTTAACCCTAGACAATGGTGAAGTGATTTATAAGGTGGGCCGGACTCGTCGTGAGGTAGACGTGAGACTAGCTGAAGTTGAATCCGAGATGAAAGCCCACTTTAACCAGGGCATCTGCGCCAAAGTATTGCGGTTAATCCCTAACGGCGGTTATCTGGAGCAGTATGTATTGTATCGATACCGGCTATCAAAGAGAGAGATAGGAAAACATCAAGAATATCTGAGCCTCGATGCGTCAGCATTGAAACAGCTTAAGGCGGCATTCACCCGCGCAGCCAATGACTTAGCCCCCTTCGATAAGGACGAGCGCTTTATTGCATCTGGGCGTTGGCGTTACGAACCCAAGCGATTAGACGCGGTACGCAAAGGGATTAAGCAGACTGTAGAAAGTGGTAGCAGTTTCGGGCGCCCCAAGGGAACAACCAAGGTCGGCAGCGAGGAATGGCGCAAGCAGTATCAATATGTGATTGATCTGTTAGAGGCAGGCAATCTCTCTCAAGAGAAAATCGCCAGAATGACATTTAATAGCACCTCGACGGTGAAGCGAGTTAAACAAGTTATATCCAAGGAAACGCCAGAATAAGCGCGTCAGAGTTTAACGGAATTATCAGGTGTACTCCGTGCTCTTGCTTATTCCTTCCCCCTAGTTTGCATGATGGTCTAAATTGAATTATTTTGGCATCGGTTATATTGGGAATTATCATTTGGTGTTAATGTCTTCCCCAGAATTACATTTGGAAATCTTTTGCTCGGGACGAAACAATGTTACGTGAGATGTTCAACTTCAATAGTGCTAGTGACACAGTGAAAACCTATGTATTGCGCTTACGCCGTGCCAAGCAAATGGAAACACTGGAGGTGATGGTTGAGCGCTTGGAGGCAGATGCCAAAAACGCCGATGAGCGCGCCGACATCGCCCATGCATACAGCATTAGGGAGATGGAGATCTCTAACAGTATTGACTAAGCTTAAGTAACCACTTATGGCAAATGAAGGCTGGTTAGCCGTAATTAGTTTAGGGGTAACCTTAACGTTATTATCGCTATTGCGCGACAGGTTATTTTCCACCATTGGGCGTGGTTTGTTGTTTCGTCTTTATGCGGCCCCGGGTGTATTTGTCCATGAACTCAGTCATGCTCTTACTGCAATTCTGTTTCGGTTTACCATTACCAAAATATCCTTTTTCTCACCACAGCCTGACGGCACACTTGGCTTTGTGCAGTACCAGTACCGACCATCATTAATTAGCCCTGTGTTACGTTTATTCGTCGGAATAGCCCCGCTTTTCGGCGGATGTGCTGTTGTGTGCATACTTAATTGGTTATTCCAGGCGCCAGCCACCATTGACTGGTCTGCACTTTATAATTTCGCCGTTGATGAACCGTTGCGGTTTGGAATCTGGATGTATTTCACTTCTTCAGTCGTGGCTAATGCCGTTCCAAGCAAGTTTGATTTGAATAACAGCTATATTGCTCTGTACTGTCTGTGTTTTGTGATTGGAACCCTGCCGCTCAGTTACACCCCTCTTTTGAATTTGCTCAGCTCTATCATGGCACTGTGCTTATTGGTAGTGTTACTCTTTGTAGTAGTGTTATCTGGGGTATATTTCTGGCGACAACTTTCAAACATTAACATTTAAGCACGTTGATAATCATTATCTATGAGCAGCTATTTCCGGATCGCGCGTAGAGTGAAACCAATTCAATCAGGAGTTTTATTCGATGCAAAAAGAACCGCGTATTCATCATCTCTATGTAGCAACGGCGAAATACCTTTTTGCTCATCCCAAGCACGGTATCGTTAAACTCCTTGACCCAATGACGGTCAGTGACGCCAAGCGTTACCAACTAAGCCCTATTTTACTTTACGGTCTCACAGTCGCAGGCCTACCCATTCGCTGGATGACATTTGCACCAATTGACGCGCCAATTGCAATTAAAGGATTTTTGGCCAATGCTTGGGAGCACGCCAAAGGGTTAAGGGGCTTGCCTGATATTGTGCGCGTAAACAAGTATCTACATGAAGCTTGCCCGTTACTTGCCGAAGCACTGCAACCACTTGGCGTAGAACTGCAAGTTACTGCGCCTAATGATAGATCACACCCAGGCTCACTAAGGTCTGCGCAAGAAAGTGCGCAATATATCTCCATGACAGCGAGTTCGGCTCCGCCCCAACCGCAAGAAACACCTTTTGATACCTTATCTCGTTATGCGAAAGATGATCATCTACTAAATGTCCGAATCGCGCCAAGCTATCACAGCGGTAAAGAGGCATTTAAAATTATGCAATGGCTACAGCAACCAATTCATCCCTTGAGCGCACCACTCAATGACACCGAACTCGATTGGCAAACTGGAGATTGGTTGTCGTCGTGGGAAAAGTCGCTACCAGAATCCGGGCCTCGCTATTTCAAGAGAGATTCAATTGACAACTTCATGTGGTTAATGAACGGCACGAACGCTGACTATATCGAACTGAGCGATGATGACGAATATGAACACAGCGATAACACTGCAGAACTGATAAAAATGCTTCTCGCAAATTGGCCAGGCAAGATGGTTGATATTGCCAAGCTATGCAGCATTACTCTAAAAGAGCTTAATTGGTATCTCGGAAGCGCTGCAACATTGCCACCAGCCTCCTTATTTCAGCTAAAGCGAATCCTTGGCATTGGGATAGAGCTTGAATACCTACTTCAAACAATCAATGGACCTTACGTCTTGATGGCCAACAAACCAAAAGCGCTCGAAGATTTCTACAACGAATATACAAACGGTGGTAATGCAAGCGCTTTCGAAATTATCCCTGACAATGCACATGCCGACCCAAGTTACCGTTATATGTTGATTTGCCCTTACAGCAAACTGCCTAGCTTACTGATGGTGCCGCGGGGTTCATCAATTGCAGACCGTATTCCAGATCTATTGTTTAACTACGAAGGCGTTAGGCGTGTTGGCGCAAAACTTTATCGAGAAGCAGTGAGTACCTGTGCGGCAGTTGCAGTAAACCCTACGAACAACATTGCTATCATGTCAGAATTCACTTCGAGATATTCCTTCGAAGAGTAATACTGAACTAACATCTAATTCTATTGCCGGCCACTTGAAAATATCAATTCTGAAGCAAGCTTAAACGCAAAGAAGAAAGCTACACTGCCTAAGGCAAACCCAACAATTGAGCCCAACAACGCATTTTCGCATCCTATTAAGTCGTGGAAGGTAAACCCGCACAGGATTGAAGCCACGATATAAAGACCTAAAAATACTGCCTTGTACATGAACACCTCAAAAGATTTATCTGAATTATTTCGCGTTGAACTATGTTCGTTTACCGATGTTGAGTGTTGCCATAATTAAACTTGCAAATACAAACCATAGTGCCGCTTGGTGTTGGTCAAATACTGTTGACAAGATTATCGCCACTCCTAGTAATAGGATGTTTAAGATCATAACTTTTATACTTTTCATAGGTGATCCTTACTACAAGCATTTAAATTTGGTTGAATGATACCACAGCACTTTAGTCGCTCTATTTCCAGTAGATTTTCAATGAAAACTCAAAATCTGATTTTAACCGCATGATGCTCTCCTAAATTCGTTGAGAGTAATCATCACACAAGCTTTAAATGAGGCAAATTTTACTACGTTGCTAACAGTGAATGGTTGGAATTTCATTCCAATTTGTTAGATAAGATGGACTCAAGAACGCTCGCCGCATCTGCCATTTTTTCTCAATGCCATTGGCAGCGACGAACACGGCACCTTTGCCCATTTGCTCGTTTAATCTGTCCATGACTGACATCAACGCTGGTTTTCCCAGGTTGTCGTTGAACATATCGAGCTGCAAGCCTGGTTCTATATCTAATAGCCCTACCCCAACGCGATAGTACGGCACTGCGGCATAAAATGACTCAACCGCAGAGGTAATTTGCTGACTGATAATCATGCTGTCACTGGTGGGGGCTGGTAAATGAATTGTCCGACTGAAACCACTAACACCATGCTTGTCATACGCGGATGTTTGAGCAAAAAATACCAAGCAACGTGCTACCGATTTTTGACCCCTTAGCTTTCGAGCCGCTTCACACGCATGGAATGACAACGCCTCTTTTAACCCCTCTATCGTCGTTATTCGCTGGCCAACTGAGCGTGTGGAGAATATCTGTCGCTTATTAACGGGCATATCGTCCCAGTTAAACGCCTTTGTCCCATTCAATTTGAAAATTGTTCTTTCGATGTTAACGCCAAACATTTTCCTCGCGGTCTTAGTCTTCATTTGGGCCAACTGCAGCGCAGTATGAATCCCCATCGAACTTAGCCGCTGACCAATTCGTTTACCCACTCCCCACACATCGGTAGTCAACATCGCCCCTAAGATGGCTTCGCGATTGTGCGCTTTAATCACGCAAACACCGCGATAGCCTAAGCGCTTCGCTGCATGATTTGCGGCTTTCGCCAGCGTTAAGGTATCCCCTAGCCCGACACCAATAGGCAATCGGACCTCGCGCCAGACATCGTGCCTGAGCTTGCGGCCTAATATTGAGAGGTTCTGTGGTGTGTCATCATTCCCAAATTCAGCAAAAATCTCGTCTATCGAATAGGGAAAATACGAAAAACACTCTCTCGATGCGACTTTCATAAACTGAGAGCTGATTTCTGAATACAAGGCGTAATTGCTCGAGCAAACAACCACGCCATTCGCCCTACAGAACTCAGCAACTTGAAAGTAAGGCGTGAATTTTTTAAGCCCCAACGCAGCCGCTTCAGGGCTTAACGTCACTGTCATGCCGTCATTGTTCGAGACCACAATTAGAGGCTTACCACGATACTGCGGGTTAAAAATCTGTTCGCATGAGCTGTAAAACTTATTCCCATCGCATAACGCTATTATGCTGCTCATACCAATAAACTCGGTTGTTTCAATAATCTAATGGATGCTGGCACGACCCCTTCGCACCAGAAGCGGTCATCAAGCCTAATTGATACCGGCTCAAAATCGTCATTAGCCGATAACAACCTGCTATTGGATAGATCTAAGACTTTACAAACAAATTCCTCGTTATACATGGCTATGATGACATCGCCGGAACTTGGAGTTAGTTGACGTGACACTATCAGGATGTCACCGGAGTGGATGCCCACCCCCGTCATAGACTCCCCTCTTGCACGACCCACAAACGTCGATTCAACCAGAAGGTCATCGAGGCTTTTCAACACTAGAGGATCGCGCTTGCGTCGATGAAAGCGCACTGCACAAATGGCCACGCCCTGAATCTCTATCCCGTCTGTGACTGATATTTCGGAATAATGAGCATTGGTATTGGCATGAAGTTGATGATGGTCATGGTCATCGTCTAGCTGCCGACAAACGGTTTCGCCGTGCACCAGCGCCAAAACGACATCTCCCCGCGTCGCAGTCAATGACTTATCAACGACAAGTAGATCTCCGGTAAATAGCCCAAGACCCGTCATAGCGTCGTCGGTAACCTCTGCAAATACCGTTGCTGATGGGTGTGAGACAATAAGATTATTGAGGCTTAGCGCCTTCTCTTGGTATCCAGCGGCTGGACTCTCAAAGCCGTGTATGCCTGCCGATGCCAAACTAATGATGACGTTCATAGGACAAATCACAAATACTGTACATTAATACAGTATAGCTAATTATTGAAACATCGAAAATCCCGAAGATGATTTTTTGCGTAAAGAATACATGGAGGGAACAAATATTAAAAAGATAAGCACTCCATTACAGGGTTAGAAACTACTGCTTGGAAGTTGGGCCTACTACCATCGGGGTTGTAGGCCTCACTGTTTTGAAGAGTATTAGACAGGTGATTTATCGCGTGTAAGTCTCAAACACTCGGTCAATATCCAGCTTGAACGCATCAAGGTCAGGCATTTCTCCAGTATGCTCTACATACCCCCAGAAGAACTCAGCCAGCTCAGCCACAACGTCGAATACCGCAAGCCCTGAGAACGCTTTACCCTCGGCATAGAGATCTTCACCTTTTAGCCAAAACGCTTCAGACAGCGCAAACAGCTCCATCACAAAGTCATCTTCCCCCATCCCCAACACATCACCAATGACTTGCTCGTTGGGGCTCGTCGTCAACACGGCATTGGTCAGATAGTAGTGGTACATAGCGACCTCTGCATGGTTGCGCGGTGCAGTTGGCGTAGTTGCTAGTTCGGTCATTTTTTCTGTCCCATTCAGTTGATGTAGGAACATTCTATTACGGCGGCCGATTCTGGCAAATTTCAGGATTTACCCTTCTATATCAGCACCATACAAGACATGAATGACGCAAATCACCACGGGAAACGGGAAACGATGTTTCCGTAAAAACATCGTTTCCATTGCAGAGTGTTGAATAACTGGCTACACTGGGATTTATCGATGTAAGTCATTAACTTTGAAGATGTTTGAGGCAAGCAAATGGAACAATTGGCAGTGAAACCGAAGGCAACTCTTGAGGAAGTGACTAAGCTCGCGAATGAAATGCTTAAAAACGGTGTCGAGCCAACGACACGTAACTTGAGCGTTCATCTGCAGGGCAGAACATCGTCGATCCAAGGGTTCTTGATTGAGTACAAAAATAATCTTGAGCATAGAAAAAATGCTATCGCGGAAGAGGTTGGAAGCCTTGCCGTAGCTAAGTTGCTGTCTCAAGAACTGTTGCTCATGATTGACCGTCGTAACGAATCGCTGACCGAGCAAGTTGCCCAGTTGACGCGAAACCTTGATGAAACGCTATCGCTGTTAAGTGACAGTGAAGATAAGTTAGAAAGCGTCTTGAATACTACGGCGGCTCAAGTTGCGGAGATTGAAACCAGCACCGCAGCCAAGGTCGAAAAGGCCCAATCCGCTGTAAGCCTGATAGAGCAACAACTGCGAGAGTTAAAGGCCACCAGCGAAAAGGCCATTGATGACGCAAGAAATCACGCAAAAGCCGAAGTATTAAAAGCAGAAGCATTAGTAGACGCAGCGAATGGGCGCGTTGCACAAGCAGAGACCGAATTAAGGGCATCTCGAGAGCAAATTAAATTACTCAGCATCGATGTTGCGAAGCGTGAACTAGAACAGCGAGAGTTAGAGCAAGCGAAGGCCACCATTGCAACTCTGCAGGCCACACTATCAAAGCAGCAAGACCAGATCTCATACACCACAGCGAACCTTGAGCGATTGACGCAGGACCGAACAGAATTAAAGGCTACAGAAGCCAAGCTAGGTAAGACTGCGGAAAATTTAACGGCAACCTTAGTATCGGTGCGCAATGAATTAGCAGACTCACGAGCAAAACTAGCCGAGGTTAATGCAGAAAAGTTGGCATTTGAGCGTGATACGCAAAGACTTAATACAGATCTCAATAGTTATCGTCAGCAAGCAAACCAACTCGGAAGCGTCCAAGCTGAGCTTATTAGCGTCGAAAAACAACTGAATCAGGTGAAATTAGATCTATCTCAATCCGAGCGTGAACGGGAGATATTATCCCAAGCTCTAGCTGCCAACCGTGTGGCGGGCAGTCAGACCGAGAAAAAATAAGATATTTCGAAGGATGTTCGTGTTGGAGAGGAATAACTTTCATACTCCTTGTGGCTTACTTCTGGACAAAAGCGTGATAGACCCTTTGCTCTAACTCGTCAGTTTCGGATAAAAATTTCTATGGGTTTAACGCCACGCTCTGCGGCGAATTTGGAGCGCAGCGGAAAATTTGAGAAGTATAAGGATAACGGGTTAACCAAACAAAATGAGGACTCGACAACGGCTTGATGAACAAGTGATAAAAATATTAGCTCGTTCGCTAAGGGCGGGCCATGCCTGCATAAAAGTCTCTTTCAAAATAAGACCTTCGCCAGCACAAATTCTCAATCCGCTATTTGCATAATAAAGTGTCAACAACCAGCATCGGGCTTGTTCAACACTTCGGATAAGGTCGCGGCTACGCGCAGCCTATCCTTATTTGTTAGCTTTTAAAAATACATTTTCAAATGACTCACCAGAAGCAATCTTCTCAAGGTCATTGAAAAACTGTTTTGGGCGTATCAAAGGTTCTACGGCAATTCGTGATGCCTGATAGTTTTGTCTTATGTTATTCGAAAAAAAACTTTTGCCGCTTTTCAGGTTTTTTACCGAAGTAACATCTTCAGCAAACAGGTTAATATTTTCAGGTAAAAACGGTTTTCTGTAATCAAGTGTAAGTGCGGCACCTTCATCAAACCAAACAGGAATTTCCTTTAGGAAACGAAAGAAGCCAACTCGATGCTGGATTTCAGCATGGAGCCACTCATGGGCGATCACATCAACGTTTTGTCCTTTAGGACCAATTATTATACAAGCTCGCCAAGGCATTCGATGCATCGAGGCCGTCTCATTTGCCCCCCAATTTGCAGCACCTTGAATGTCAGCAGCAATGACAAATCTCGGTTTAGATATCGGTTTACCATAAACATGACTAATTCGTTCTGACGCCGAATCAATAAGTTCGCTTATGATTTGGGCTTGCTGTTCAGCAAAGTCACCCGCAAGAAATACCTCACTATTGAGCCGCTGGTAATTCATTAGCGGCAGTATATCGCAGGCAATTGCATGTCTTTGAAATATACCCCCGATAAGCACCACCGTTGCAGCAATCATAAATACTACGATGCCAAATTTGTGCACAGATCCTCCATGAAAGCTAACACCCCAAGCAGGGGCAATAAAAAGCTGGCAATAATTGGAGCGAAGCGACGAGAGCCTGCTTTTTATTGTCCCGCTGCCTTGTTTTGTTAGTTTACAATTAAGACAAAACAATTGAAAAGACACTCAACCAGGCCAATTGACAGCCATATGATATGCGTTGATGAGTGCCTGGATTACTCTGTTGTTTAAATGCTCTAGTCATAGCAAATAAATAATAAACGCTCGCAATAACAGTAATAATGGAAAACACGCGAAAATATGTGGGTATTACTGTTGTCGTTGGGCTGATTGCGATTAATATTGGTGCTACAAGTAATGAAAGCAGCATTATAAAACCCGCCCAAGAATGCACTTTACAGTTGAATGTTGGATTTTTTGTAAATGGATCCGCATCCATGGGAAAATAACCAGCCACCCATGTACCGATACCATGCACTATGACTAGCCAGCCTGCAATGTTAACCAAAACTGACACGTTCGAAAGTTGCGCTACATACCAACCGAAAAAACAAAACAGAAAACCTAATGGATAATTATTGATCAAAGGTGACAATTTCTCGGTTGGGCTTCCTGTAGCACCCAGCTCACTGCAAAATTGTTTAGAGTGGTCATAGCCATCGTAGAATCGACTGGCCACATAAATCCCGACGATGATCCAAATTGTGGAAATTAATCCTGAGTAGACAAACATACCATCAAACAAAACCAAGCTCCCTTTGTAAACTAACGTCTTAGTATTTATGCGCTGCGCTGTTTGCAGGGCATAAATCACTTGTTGGACTTGGCCGCTGCCACATCCATGTCAATTGGTATAAATGATGCTATAGGAATTTGCTTTTTTGCGGTAGCGGTTTTTTATACAGTTTGGAGGGTAATCACTTGATATCGTTTTTGCTTTCTCATTCTTTTACGCTCACTTTTGACTGATTTTTGACCTTGGTTGACAGCATTTTGGCCCCAGATTCAGGCTGACACTCACACCCTATCCCCTCATCGGCTTAACCCCATAAGGCTGGCTGCTTTCGCTATCGGTCATTACGCTACGTCTCGAAGGAGTCGTTATCCTGACAGACGTACTGGCTTTGAGAGATCGGACGAGCAAAACTTCTAGGTTGAAAGTAACCACATCACATTAGCTTTTCTATAGCCAAAGTTTTACTAGCCCAATTTAGCTTTTGAACTGCGAAACTCACTTTGGGGCATAAACGATTTAGAAAAGGCAGTACAGCGATGTGAGCGCTGCCTTTCAGTATGATCCTTTAATACTCAGTATCAAACTTAACTTGGTGAAAAGTATTACTCTCCAACAAGTTTGACCACGTTTACCCCCTTTGACACTGAGCTACCAGCGCCAGCGCCCGTGGTTCTTCTTTAGTGAAATATTTTAGATGATACGTTTTCATGATCCGGTGAAATCGCAAGATATACTGACACTGATTGGTGGGCGGTAACCACTCTGTGATCCCCGCCGCCCCTTTTTCTTTATTCAAACCCTTTTCGACTACCTGCAAATTTCTCACATCGTTTGCGAACATTTCACGCTGATAGCGATCCCAATATTTAGCGCCTCGGGCATGGGCATAGCCAAGCGGTACAGTGTGATCCACATCGAGCGCAAAGGCATCGAGATAGATTTGCCCCGTCCAAGGTGACACCCATCTTCCACGAGTCACGATTTTACCATCACGGCTAAAACTTGGTTTAACCGTGGATTGGGTTGCGAGTAAGTCGTGGCGCGTATTGAGACCATTGCCATCCAGATCGCTCCAATGCGGGTAATCTTCACGGTGATACTTCAGGTCGGCCGCAGCCAAACCGTTAGTAATGGACAAGGAAAGCATAAGTAATGCGAGTGAACTCAGCCTGGTCATACTAGGCGCCTTATTGGTTAAACAATGATTGAACAACAAATGGGTCCGGCTCAAGCTCAAAATCATCCCCCTTCATGGTAGCCGTGCCGCTTAGGCACACGATTTTGTGGCATGAATCGCAGATACCGATTCCACGATAGAGAATGTCACTCTCTACGAGATTAATACTGCCCCTGACTAATTCGTCTTTAAATTCTTCACCACACTTACACTCCATCTTAAACTCACTGACAATCTTTCCACTGCCTAGCGTTAGCGGGAATTGGCTCGCAAATGGCTGATGCTGTCCCATATACACTTTGACTTGCTTTGCGTTCACGTTGACCTCTCTTGATGTCCAATCACTCTGACAGATACTTCCAACGAAGCAATTTTTTACCTTTTAGAATAAGCTCCACATCGTACAAACCAGAGGCTCTTAAACCCGCCAACCCCTGTAATGTGTTCCCCATAATCTCTTTTGTCTGGTTCGATTTCACCACAGTCCCAATCGCCACGACTCTGCGCTGTAAGGCGCTAACTTTGCTCAGCACTTCATAGGCTGTCGGCATCTTGGCCAGCACTTCGATATTTGGCAAAGGAGCCATCACCGGCACCCGAATATCAACCGAGGGCAAATGACGTAGTGCAGCGAGTGAACGCCCTGCAGCTGCTTTACGTGCATTCAGACTTGGGGTTAACTCGGGCATTAACGGCTCCCCGTCCTCTGCCACGTCCAAAATGAGATAACCACTATTTGATTCCTCAAACATCGCAGACGTGAATTGCTCTTGGCCCACAAACCACGCAATCAATTTTGTGCAAACATGGAAGCTCTCACAGTGATGCGTGGTTAATACACTCACCTTGCCCTGCTCTTTAACCAGCGTAAAAATCTGGCTAGTTCCGCTCTCTACAATCCAATCACCGGCACAGATTTCCGGCACTGACTTCAGGATCTCTAATTGCTCACTCGCTTTGGTCGCTGGCAGCGGCAACGTCCCTTCTTGTAAGAAGTAAGCCCCTAACTGGATATAATGCTGAGTCCACACCGCGAATCGATTTTGAATGACCTCCCACACGGAGTTGTCGTCACGCGAGATCACTTCCAGCGCTTTCACGCCTTGATTCACCGAATTAGTGGCAATGGTTATCGAATCATGTTCAACATACGCCTCAACGGTGAAAGTCGATGTCACGTTAGACGCAATCGTGAAGGGTGTTTTTAAACGGGTTGTCGGCTTTACTTGTAATTCCATTTTTCGCCTCTTAAGCCGCTTCTGACCATGCTTTTTCGGAAAGTCTCACTGTTTTAGCTAAGATCATCCCTACAAAAAATTCATTCCAAGCTCTTGTGGCCACCTGACGATGTTCAAAGGTCGTCATGAGATCATCAAAGGTGAAATGTGTTACGCACACACCGCCACCTGCAAGCTCTGCCACGCAGTAGGCACCACGGATATTTCCACGATTCTTGCTAAATGGGTCATATTGGTGGCGAGGTGGAGTAAAAGAGTCAATCCACTGAAAATCATCGGCTTCATACACAATCACAGGTCGTGCAGAACGGATGATCCCCGCCTTTGCCGCCGCGTCACGGTAACCACGGTATGTCCAGCACAGTTGCACCCCTAACCAACCACTATCGTAGTAAGCCCCTAACAGAATAGATGCCTGCTTGCGGTTCGGATTGAGGCTGATTTGTGCTTGTGTCAACTCAGTCATGACATCAAAAACGCTATGAATATTTACCCAGCCAATTTGGGATGGATTGAGCATTAACAGGCGCTGCAACTGAGCAAATAAAATGTTTAGCTCCGAGTACGGAAAATTGTTATTAGGGTATGCAGTATTAAATTCGACACAGAGATGTTGAACGTAGTGTGCGGCATCTGCCGAGGTGTATCTGGTACTCATAAAAACCTCTGGTTTAGTCAAATAGTGCATCGAAACGACATGCTGATGTTTCTACCACGCCAGCAGCCATAAACTTTGTTTTCTTGGTCGGTGCTTCAATTTTGCGGATTGGCCTTAACGCCTCACAATGCGCCGTAAGGGTGTTATAAAAGCCGTCAAATGCAGTGATCGCGACATGGTTTAATAGGCGCCAAAGCGCTTGCTTCTTTACCATTTCATCGACGTAGATTGATTGCCAAACCTCTGAACCGTTCTCAGCTACAGATTCCAGTTCAATTTGGTCAATCTCAAAGGACACGTATTCGCCTGATGGCAATAGCGCTGAAGCAATACCGCCACGCAATTCGCCACGTTTAGGTGATAAGCCAACCAAGCTGACCAGTGGCATTCTGTCGTTAAAAACTCGAATAGAGTCCCCTTCTCGAATGGCCCATGCCTGATATGCTTGAATTTCACCCGATTGCAGCGCTAAATCCAGACCGCCGATATAGGTCAGTTTGGTTTCAATCTGACCTTCGTCATTCAGCGCCAAATACAGCAGATTTTCACCTGGGCTCCATGACAAGCCTGTCGCAGCGTAAACACTGAGCATGTAGGCTTCTAACTGGTCTCTGGGAAGGTCAAAACCCGATTCATCGATAACATACTGAATATGCATTTTTTCGATGTTTATCTCAGGAACGGTCACTTGCCGATTGTTGGCTATAGCTAACTGTATGTACTGACTCGCTTTCATAACGTAATCGCTTTGTTTTTACTGTTATGAGTATTAAGCCACACACTTTTTTTCTGGCAAATTTTTGGAATATTTCTTTATAAACAAGCCACTTGATTTGTGGTTGTCG
The DNA here is from genome assembly GCF_000203935.1 of Shewanella sp. ANA-3. Taxonomy (GTDB): domain Bacteria; phylum Pseudomonadota; class Gammaproteobacteria; order Enterobacterales; family Shewanellaceae; genus Shewanella. The sequence continues at coordinate 48,011 of NC_008573.1, forward strand.
CGGCGATCATGGTGTGCATCCATGAAAACTGGCTGACTGAACAGGCTTCAAATCCCACAATCTGACCTCTTTCACGACATAATTTCACCAGTCGTCCTCGGTCAATTAGGTACACAATTGCAGGCATTTTCGCTTCCGGCAAAAATTCTGAGATATAGGTCGCAGGGATTCGGTTGGACGTTAGATTTTCTAAAACGATGTAAAGGTCATTGATATGCAAAACTGACAGCATAGGTACTCCTTAACTACTCTCTGCCAAATTTGATTTTCTCGGAGGATGTCAGTTGGTTCCAACCTATCATTTTGGCCATGGGAAGGGGCTCTGCATCTACGAGATACTTACGCTGATTACTTTGTTCGGCGTTCACTTCATTGTCTTGGCCTGGCTTCTGTATAGTGGTAATGCTCGTGAGTGGAATAGTGCCAAAAATTGACTCTCTTTCGTAGAATAAGCAGCTTACGTGAGCCTTGCTGTCCTCTTTAATTCCGCCAGTGGTCTCAGCCATATACCCGTCAATAACGACAGCGCAGTCAGGGTAATCAGTAAACACGAGGCTGATTTTAAATTTTGTATCGTCGGCAAGGTAAGTGGTCACCCCATCGAATTGCACAGTCAAATTCGACTTGGCCACAGGATTGGCTGCAGCCAATGTGTCGAGTGAGCGAATAGAAACATTGACAGGATCAGTTAACAACGCGTTGTCTGCATTACTCGCCAGTTTGTACCACAAGATAAATCTATCGACACCGCCGGAATACATAAAATACGCAAGGACAGATACCGACACCACGGAGACAATTACCGGATCAAGACCTCTCCGTTTGCGAGAGTTATCCGCAAGCGATTTGTTTTTTAGCTTGTTTTTAAGCGAATCTAAAAAACTGAATTTGTTGGCTTTAATATTCTTAACCAATGATTCCAAAATCGTTGCGCCGCTGAATGCCATTCGAATGCTTCTCTAATAAATATCTCGTGTTATACTCGCCGATATTACACATTTTTATAAACACAAACAACATGTCAACTGTTGCAGATTTGAACGACACTTACTTAAGTAATGGCTATCGAGTACCCCAGCAGGAACTTGAGTTTTGTATTGCTAAAGCTGCTCGGCCTATCGACCCAGACTTATTACTCGCGGTACTGGTTGCTGAGGGCGGCAGACGTGGGGCGATTGTTCAGAATAAGAATGGTTCGTTTGATCTGGGCGTTGGTCAAATCAACACGATTCAGTATACGGAGACATGGTTTAAGTCGCGCTACCCTGATTGGCGTCAAGTGGCCCAGGATACGTGTACAGGCGTTGCTGCTGCCGCTGACGTATTGCTGCGCCGTATGTCAGAATTGAACGTAGGTCAGTCGGTGTGGGAGGCGGTTGGTCATTACAACTCTAAAACTGCCACGGTAAAAATCCAATACTTACAGAATGTAATGCAGATTTATACCAGACTTTCACAGAACAAGGGGACTGAATATCGTCCTTGGATGACCATTACCCACAAGCAAAAGCACTTCTTTACTTGGAGTAATAGAGAATCAGAGCGCTAATTGACTGCTCCCCTCCCTAAAGGAAGGGGATTCTTGTTTCAAGGCGTTATGCCCGAAGTTCATTAGAACAATCGGGACTTACTTACGCTCCACAAGCTAACACCGCTTGCCCAGCGGCTTTGATATTAATAGCGGCATTGGTATCACGGTCTAAGCGCGCTTCACACGCTGGACAAGTCCAATGCCTTATATGTAACGGTAGAGAATCAACTACGTGACCACAGCAATTACAACGCTTACTAGACGGATACCACTTGTCAATCTGGACAAGTGTTCTGCCGCGCCATTCTGCTTTGTACTCAAGATGCCTAACCATTTCGCCCCAATTGGCGTCACCAATGGCCTTAGCAAGTCGCGGATTCTTGACCATGTTTTTAACGCTCAAACTCTCACAGCTAATCACTTGGTTTTCGTTTATCAACGTAGTGGTGAGTTTGTGGGTAAAGTCGCGGCGGCAGTCGGCAATCTTCGCCTGAATGCGAGCAACTTTGATTCTGGCTTTGTGGAAGTTGGCAGTTCCTTTCTTCTTCTTGGAAAGGCGGCGTTGCGCCTGAGCCAATTTCTTCTCGTACTTTGCAGTATGGCGGGGATTGCCAGATTTAAACCCGTCAGCGGTAATCACAAGGTCGGTCAAACCCAAATCAATACCCGTTGTCTTTTTGGTAACAGGCAGTGGTTTAGGCTCGAAGCGGCAAAGCATAGACACGAAGTAGCGGCCTGCACTGTCTTTCGAGATAGTGACGGTAGTTGGTTCGCTAGGAAGTTCACGCGACCAGCGAATATCAAGCGGCTGTTTGGACTTGGCAATGTAGATATTGCCATCTTTGAACTTAAACGCCGACTTCGTGAATTCTGCGCTTTGCTTGCTGCACTTCTTCTTAAAGGCTGGATACTTCGCCCTTCCTTCAAAGAAGTTCTTAAACGCAGTTTGTTGATGGCGCAAAGATTGTTGGAGCGGTACACACGACACGCTGTTAAGCCATTCAAACTCAGTTTGCTTCTTGAGTTCGGTCAGCTTAGAGCTTGCCGTGTTGTAGTTAACCTTTTTGCTTTCGTTGTAGAAAGCGTCGGTACGCCATTTAAGGATCGCGTTGTAAACGAAACGCACACAGCCGAAAGTCTGCGCAAGCAATTGAGCCTGTTCAGTCGTTGGGTAAAAGCGTTGTTTAATAGCGATCTCTTTCATAGTTCACAAGAATACAGTTGTTTTTGTGAAAGTAAATATTAACATTAACCAATCGGGTAGTTTTTGCTCCTTCGGAGCAACCGCTATCCCTCCTCGCCCTAGAAGGACGGGGTTTCTCGCGGGATTTAGATGAAAGTAAGAGATTAAATAATTTAGACTGAAGACGTGATGTGATGCAGGCTATTTACTAAGTTAGTGATTAAAAATTTCAATTTTAGCAGACTTGCCCCACCCCAGAAATCAGCACAACTTGCGCACGTTACGACACCAGTGGCGAGTGATACACGAATAGAATCACGAATGTGCTTAGCTTTGAAATTCACCATTGCATTCCATTCCGGCGTACATTTCACCGAATCCGAGCTAAACATTAACGCTAAACGTAGCTCAGCCGCAGGGTATTCATCGTTCCAAAATTTTTCGTTGAAGTAATTACCGTTAACCCCGACTTCTAATCGAGTGTCACCGGCGACAAACTCAAGATGCGAGTCGTGCTGAATTACAACGACTGAGCGATTCAGTTGTTGCTCCAACACAACAGTGATCATAGCTTTAACATCTTTTGGCGTCGCAGAATCAACAATCTCAGAAAATCTTGAATCTCTGAGAGTTTTCTCTTCGCGAGCTCTAAACATCATCACTACGTTTTGCGCACCAGAACTTCCCATCTTCAATACATCCATCTTAAAAATAAAATAATACCAACACTTGCTACTACTGCATGATTTAGCCCAATTCGTTGCGCTCTACCCAATGGCCAAAATGGTCTAATTCCGGCAGGAGTCACCGCGTCCCCAAGTAAATGACTTAAATAGCCAATGACTAGGGCTTGCGATGCGATAGAGTCAGCTTGATGGCTGGCTAAAAGCCAGACCATTAGCCCAACAGCCCACAATGAGTGAGTGATACCACGATGTGAGAAGAGCGAAAGAATCGTTGATATTGGTTTAATCCTTCTTCCCAATTTCGACTCAGGATGATCTATGTCAGGTAATAACGACGCTATCGCCACCACGGGTAACATCAAACAGGCATCTACAACACCGATTGTCTCAGGGGCATAGGAGTTGACGATAGCAGCGTAAACGCCCCAACAACCCACTCCTAGGCCCACATGAGCAGCATATCTCATTGGGTTACAACTTCCGCAGCTGTTACATTTCTCACAGTCGGAGAAGGTTTCACTAATGCTTCAACTTCTGAATAAGCCTTTTTAGAGCGCTCTTCAAAGCTGCGATCGTTTAGTTCAATCATGCGCTCCAGCTTGTCGTAAGGCAGGTGTAACAGCATATACACTACGTACAGCCCGTTCTCGACGCGAACTTGGGTGTTAACGTGGTTATAGCCAACGACTTTTGCACGATTTACTAGCTTAACAATTGTTTCATCATTCAACTGATTAGTGCGACCATTGCGCACTTCAGTGTTTTGACGCTCACGACCAGAAACTTCCTGCGATACTGTCTTAGCAATCGCGTATTCCGCATTTAAGTTCGCAATATTGCGAGCGGCCATCAAGTTATCAGCACGGCCCATTGCCGTCGCGTAAACACCATCACCATTCGAAGCAGGAGGGTTTAAGAACCACTCAGGCGCCTTTTCTATAGCGTCGTTCATTTGTTCATTTTTTTGTTCTACTAGCTCTTGTTGTGCTTCAACATAATCTGAAACAGGGTTTGAGCTGCAAGCAGACAGAGCTAAAACAGATAATGCTACGATTGTTAATTTGTGTTGAGTTTTCATCTAGTAATTCCTTGTTTGTTAAATTTTACGACCAGAATCATTTCATCACAGTTCTAAAACGTTGCAAATTTTGCTGCATTATCCAGTTAAATCAGTTGGTTAGAATATCCTCTTAACAACCATGGTGACGTGCATCACAAAATATCTACCCAATCATGAGCATAATACAGGATAACAAAAAATTGGGTAGATATTTTTTGTTAAAACTTGGTCTGTTCTCCTAAATTTGCGAAAAAATTTTTCTGTGAGATAAAGTTCACATAACAAATTTACATCTTGAGGTAAGCATGTCGCGCATTACAATTCATCCACTATTTTCCGAATTGGCAGTGGAGTTAGGCTGCAACAGTGCGCCGAGTCGTTTGGTGTTCTTGGAGGTTCATTTAAGATTGATTGGTCTCGCGCCAGAACAGGTCAATAAAGAGCATTTAAAGCAACTAATTAAGCTCCTATTTGACGAAGAGATTAACCTGCACCCTCACCATTCAGACTTGGCCTTAGTCTCAATACCAGGCATTGCAGAGCCTTACCCAATACTCACTGCTCGAGGCTACAACCGGTTGTATAAATCGGATACAGCTGGGGAATTCCGCGTCAAAGCCATTTCCAAAGGGGAAGAGTTCACTACAGCTAACATTGATGCCATGAGCGAGCCTGAGCAATATAACGTTGCGCCCAATGCGGAACTGGAAGGGTTTGCCGCCGTGTACAGTGATAATAGCAATCTGCTGTTAACGGGGGTTATTTCAGTGGATGAAGTAGAAGATGTGCTCCACCGATTCCACCGCTGCAGTTTGTCGTTGGCAGAAGTCGGCGCAGGCCTCGCGTTTAATCGCTTATTCAAGGTCAATCGTGCATTTAAAATGTCACCCGCCACCAGCGCCTTTGCGGGTTGGTTTTCGATGGCAAGAGCCGCGTTAAAGACCGTTTATTCAAATTAACTAGCCAAAAAATCCCAAAAAAAAACGACGAAGGGATGCCGTAGCATTCCAACGTCGTTCTACACTTTAGTGCAGATGTTGCTTGATTAAATCCACCATCAGTTTATTGCCTGCATACTGAAAATAATCGCGCCAACCTGCCACTGAAAACGATTCAAAACTGGGAGTGTTCCATAGTCCCCAGATATTTAAATCGCATCCACGCTTAATAATATCCTCCACCTGACCATGCGGTTTCCGGTGAACAATATTAAGCATTTTTTCAATTGAGATCGGTTCTATCGATGATTTCCCGTCATCAATTGAGATTAAATAAGGGCTTGTTGGGTAACCTGCATTGTGCCAAAAGCTCACATATACCGGGTTTACGCCAAGTCCCACAGGGATTAACACCGAACCGCCTTCGCGCAGCTGCCATAAGAACTGCTTGATACCTTTGTCAGCGAACCTTGTAAGCGTTTCGAGATCGACCTTTAAATCATCTTTATAGACAATCGGCAGGTTTAATCGATTCGATTCAGCTGTCATAGAAGCGAAAACAGTATTAATTTCTGATTCGTAATTCATGGTGCTCACTCCAAAATTTAAAAATTAAATGAGGGCGAGCAACCCTAAGGTTGTCTCACCCTAGGGTATTTGCAACGGCGTGACCGTTTGCATTGTTAAGTTAAAGTATCGTGATTAATGAGATCCCAAAACCAATGGCGCCTAGAAAAAGTCCTATCGCCCCCATTCGCATTGAAATACGAATGTTTAGATCTGGGTGAAGCCAGAAATGCAGGAAAATCTCTAACTGAGAAGAATCGGTTACTTTTAGATTGACGGGATTTGTACGCAGCGTTAAACCGAGCTGCTGAATACCATCGTAATCTATAGCAATCTGACTCTTCGTTAGTGAAAGGTTGCCAGAATTGCCCATTGCATATCGCAATATCCAAAGCCCATTTTCAAGGTTTTGTATAGTCACCGGCTTTTTACGCATAAATCGCTTTCTTGTAATCGCTTTACGGCGAGATAGACTACTTACAATATTGAAATTCCCCATTCGGACAATCCCTATACCGCCCTCGTCTTCTCTCGGCAAGCGAATAACCTTATCGACTTTCATGGCTCACTCCTATTACAAAAAAGGGTGAGCTACCCCAATGGGTGATTGCTCACCCAAGGGGTAATGAAAAATTAAACTTCTAAGGTCACGTCAGTGTGAGCTTTTGCACAACACACAAGCACATGGCCATCTTTAACGCTTAAAGGCTTTGACTGATAACTCACAACACCTTTGACTAATCTGGTACTGCAAGCCCCGCAGTATCCGTTGCGGCATTCTGTGAAAACAGAAATTCCATTTGCTTCTAATTCGTTAAGTAGAGTTTTTGTTGTATCTGATTTAATTGATATAAGCATGACTTGCTCCTTTAAAAGTAAGCCACACCCGTCGGGTAGGTCTTACCCGATAGTTAATAATCGTGACTAAAGATCGTTGATGAAACTGATGTGCCGGTTGTATTCCGATTGGTACGTAAGCTCGTCAGGGGCGTTGACGTAAACCACGTCCCCTTCGGTGTAAGTGCATAACATGAGAGATTGAGGGTTAACCCATAATCCTTGGTACTCGTCGCAATACTTCCGCTCCCATCCACTCTTAAGTGAAGACTCAAAGTTTAATGAGCCGCCGAACGGCCAGAAATCTCTGACCATCGTAGACCCATACATACTTAACTCCGGTTTTGCTCTGCCCTTTTGGATACGCTTCTTAATGAGTCTGCGTAACCATCGTTTCTGAGCAATCTCCTTACTTGAGATGTATTTCTGACCTCTTTTTCTGAACCAATACAGGTCGCCATCGATACTATTTTACGACTCATTCAGCTCGTTAATGTTTAACAATGACGTTTTCTTGTTTGCATGAGAGTTATTAAGCATGTGCTAATCTCCCTGCGTTTTGACCGAAGCTCACAATCCCGTTCCAGCTCACTTCTTCAGTGAGTGGCAATGGCATTGCTTGAGGTTTCGAAGACACCGCATAGCAGAACTCAATAAGCCCGATGTCATCACGGCTAATTGACTTCAATGACGTTTGTTTTGCTTTCGCAATACGGAAGCCCCAGAAGCACAAATTCATGAGTTCTAGTTCATCCTGAATCTCAAACGGAAGTAGGTTCCCTTCGAGTTTCACGGTCTCAACTGCAGCAAGTCTCACGTCGCCTGATTGTTTTATCTCATATAAACCAATGTGATAAACATGGCGCTTAGGGCGACGGTCAATTTCTATACCCTGTAAAGTGGCATAGGCCACGATTTTTTTAGTGCTTGTTTCCCAGGCACCAACTACTAAATGTTCCATATCTCACTCCAAATTCAAAAATGCCCGTAAGGCATAAACTAAAAAAGGGGGAGTTATGGCCCGGAGGGGGCTAAACTCACCCCCAAGGGTTAAAAAAGTAAACGACTAACAACGGAACGATTACTCGCTCTCACCACTTTACGAAAAATCCCTGTTTTGGGCATTGCTTTGAGGGCGGTAAATCTTCGTAAATGGCACGAGGGTTATGTGAAAACTTAAGTAGGTAAAGTGCAGGCTTTATCGCCTTAATTCTCACCTGCTTAAAACGACCTGATTGGATCAGATTGTTTGCACAATCACCTAACTCGGGGATCACTTCAGCGTAATTACATGCTGCATATTTGCCAGGTATTAACATGCGATTATCACTGCATAGATGCCAATAATCGCCTGTTTGCGTGTCTTGTAAGACATCACCTAACTCAATCGCAATCCCGAGACCGCGTAGCTCTTCGCTGTCTAGCTCATTACTGTCGAAACCGTAATGCTCCGCATTGGCTTGAGCTAGCCAGACATACGCATCTACACCACCAAATACGCCACAACCCTCATATTCGGGTTCTTTGATTGGTGGCTGGTCGTGAGGCTGCAACATATAAACTTCTTTGACTTCGCAGCCAGAATAGATGTTGTAGATAGACTCGTTTTTGTCAGCTGTTTTCCAAGAGAAAAATCCCATAACTCACTCCTATTGCCCGTTGGCAGGTATAAAAAAGGGGTGAGCATGGCCCTTGGGGGCATGGCACCCCCCCCCAAGGGTTAAATTTTGATGTTAAGCTGCAATGGCAGCTTTAACGGTATTGGTTAAAAGCGTTTGTCCTACTGATTGCATCAAGTCTTTAAAGGCAGGGTATATCACCGATTGCCCAAGGATTTGATGCGCCACTGTGTCAGATAATCCCTGAATGACTTCAACTGGGATTCCCTTCACGCGGCAATGCTCAACCGGTGTGAACAATCTTGATAACGCGGAGTCAACTGGATTGATGATGAATGGCTCAGTGCTACGGCATTTCGCGTAGTCCTTGCCTATCACACCACAGCCATCGGAATCTGCTGTCAATAACTGACGAGCAAACCCCTTACCTGCCGCTTTATCGCGCTCTTCCTTCGCCGCCAGATAATCAAACGGCTTGTACCTGTCGTCGCCATCCGGCACCGCATCCAAAATATGCCCTAGACTGGCCTCTGGAAAGCGAGAAGGCATAAGTGAATAGATGTCAAACTCTGACATATCAATTCCCGACGACAGAGCGACAACGGCTAAGCGTTTACGACGTTCTAAAACCCAGCGGCCACCATCTAATGTGGTTTCGTGGAGGTTGTACCCCAACGAACCCAGCACAGACCTGATGACTGTCATTGATGAAGTGTTGGCGTATTCGACCACATTTTCTATCAAGATAATCGCCGGATTTAACACTTGCGCGAACTGAAGAAACGAGAAGAACAAAGCGCCTGCCGAATCGTGAGATTCTGCGAACTGGAGCTTCAGTTTACTTCGACCGCTTTTTGATGCGCCGACGCAAGGGATACCCGCAACCAGCACATCGACCTCCATATTGCATTGCTGCAAGTTCACATCTTGAACCGGAGACTCAATCACAATAGAACTGCTATCCCACAACTCTGGATTGTTGGTCAGGCTCGAATCTAGGTACTGGGACTCTAGCTCAACAGCGACAGCTATTTTGCTGGAGATCCCCGCCGACTCTAATCCATGATGGACAGCCTTATCTAACACGCCACCGCCATGGAATAACGAGGCCACTTTCAATGACTCACCATTTTGCAGGCGTGACATTAATCGTAATTCCCGACTCTTAACCCGCTCAGATTGATGATGCGCTGAGATAATGATTACCCCTGCTTTAATCAACACTCTGAGTTTGCTAATGCCTTCAAAAACCTCTGTAATCGCTTTACAGGTTAAATCGATAATGGGTGTGATATTACCGTTTTTACTGCGACGGCTTACGGTGTACTTACCCTGTTCATCTGCCGCTAAGCGGATTTCATTTCCGTTTGCGTGAATAGTGTAATTTCGACCTGCATCCCACCCTTCTCGTGATAGCTTGGAACCCTCGACCCACACACGAGCGCGGCCTTTGGAATCACCAATTTTAGTATTAATGATTGTTGCCATGTGACTCACTCCATAAATGCCCGTAAGGCATAAAACAAAAAAGGGTGAGCTATGGCCCTAGGGGACATTACTCACCCCAAGGGTTAAATTTTGATGTTAAGCTGCAATGGCAGCATTAACTGTCTTGGTTAAATTGCTAGTGAAGCTAAAAAGCGGTATATCGCGCTAAAGACGATAGATATAACTGCCACTTTGAGGATGTAATTGAAGTTGAAACTTGCCTTAACAAGCTGATTCAATAGCACATACGAATTAACGACCCCAATTAAAACGATTAAATCCTCTTTGGTCGCATTAAAAAGCAGTACATATCCAAAAAGCCCAGTTATTAAAAAAGAAGCATCGAAAATCGCAAAAAAACGCTGCTCTCGACGATCCATAATCTCGCTTTTACTGCCACCTTCTAATTTACTCATAGCGTGTCCTCACTACTGATTAAAGGTACACGCAGCCCAAAGGCACTTGTGTACCCTTGGGGGTTAAATATCGACTACAAAGGCTCTTTCACTAAGCGGCGCTGGGCTCGCTTGAAAGGTGTCAAACCATTGTTGTTTCGAATTTACGCATTTCGGCTTGAATCAATTTAAGATTTTCATAAATCGAAGCGGCTAATAATGCAGTGCGGGAGGCATTCTGATGAAACTCCAATATCCTGTCTTGATTGACCACCTTCTCTGCATCTTGAAGATGCTCCGAAGATGCCCAATTCATAAGGGATATGTAATCATCAAAGTCTGCTCTCATTATGATGTTGTTCAGGTTCTGGATTGAATTAACTAATCCAAAACCTGTCAGGTTTTCTATATCATCTACAACGATGACTTGAGACCCTTTTACATAAAGGATGTCTTCCATCCCCTTGTAAAACAGCACGATTGTTTGACGCTTTTGGTTTATCAATACGTCCAAATGTGGTGCCGTCAAAGCCACAAGTTGTTTTGCTTCTTTGAAACTGATTTTCTGTAATTGCATGACTCACTCCAAAATTTTAGAAATGCCCGTAAGGCATTAAAATAAAAGGGTGAGTCTGCCCCATGGGGACAAAACTCACCCCCAAGGGTTTAAAAATCAAATTCGTTAAGGTTACAGCACTTCCTGTACTCGCAAATAGAGGTCTCTAACGCGATTTTTAGGTATGGTGCCGATGATCACTTGTTTGCCATCTTTGACAAAGTATTCCGGTGTCACAGGAACCCAGCGAGTTCTTCCGAGGCAAAATTTTGTATCTTTGTCTAATTTTTCCATCTCGTGACTTCTAAAAGTGAGCTCTCCCCGGTGGTTTTCGTCCACTCGTTGACTTGTGCCGTAAGCCAAGCGCAACTGTGTACCAGACGGGTCTGCATCAACAACTAAAACAGGACGGAATTTGGGGCCTGGCCGATTAGGATGTTCATCCGAAGGGAACCAGGCAAATAGAATGACCCCAACTAGGGCCGTAGGGTTACTCATAGGAACCTCGACCTAGTTGTAGGAAATAATTTGATTGAATTATGGTTTGCTGAATACCCCATTTCTCGCGAAGAAATCCTCAATGGACTCTCCTGCGATCGATGGCGAACAGTCACTCTGCATTCCTGCTGAAACGAAACGTAGAACCAATTGCTCAGTTGTAATACCGAGCTGAGAAGCTTTGGCCTCCAATTCTGCAAGAAGAGTGTCACGATCATCAAATCGAATTGTGATTGATGGCATGTTAGATACTCGTATAAAAAGTTTACTTGAGCATCGTAGCACGTTCTGTTGTAACATGAATATTCTCCTGTGGAACAACTAAACATAATTAGCTAACTCAAAAGATTCTTGAGCCATTTTCAGTGAAGTGGCATCAATCACCCTTGCTGAGTTCTCACCATCACAAATGAATTTTTTCATAGCGGATACCTATAAAGTTAATTAAAGGGAATCCGCCCTAGGGCAAAATTCCCTAGGGATGGTTAATCTATGTTGATTTATATTTATGCGGCTTCTCGAATGTAAGCACCAGAAGTCCAAGCGCTTGTCGCGATTCGGACTTCATATTGCTCACTTAACTCATCGAAAAGTTTTGTACTTGCAGAAGCATGATGGAAAAGAGCCAAAGGATTAAATTCCCAAGGTTCTGACCAATTCGCTTCTTTGATTTGTACGCTGATAGCGATGTAGCTACACCAGCTGGTTAACAGCACTTTATAAAAGCCGTTATCAGCGATAATTTCTCCATCTCTAGTGCGAACATTAAATGTTGGCTCAGTGAATGATTTCGGTAAAAGAGACTGAACTGTCTTTTTTACGTTCTCAATAAACCACTGAGTCTCGTCGTGCAACTCCCAAGGTTCCCAAGCTTCATCAAATGGTAATTCGATATGTACGGTACTTGCGTTTGCTAGACAAAAATGACCTGCGCCCATAACTCACTCCTAAAAATTAATTAGTAAAAAAGTAAAATGGTGCGCAGGCCTTGAGGCTATGCACACCTCAAGGGTTTTGGCTTTAAGCGGTACTTAAAGCATTGTTAGACCTTAACGTAGGTTCGACGGGCTTTCGCCAATACATGACCGCAGTACAAGAATCATCAAGTACATTAGTCATGCAAAATCCAACTGTATTTAAAGTAGTCGATTTACGACGGTCTTAAACAAGGTTGGAAGGGTTGCTCGGTTAGCACTGAGGCCGTTACCGAGTAGTCATCAAAGTTGGCCACTCGGTAACGGCCCCGCGTTGGCAGGGCTTTGGAATTAACTATCAAAGGGAACCCTGATAGTGATACCTGCGGGGGGTGACTTCCGGCTAAGAACGTATCCAAGCACTTCACCGCAATCGGTGTGAGAGCTTGTGATCATTCGCTCACCATCTGTCTCAATGAACCGCCATACGCTAAAGGATTCCTCCTTTTTCACGCTGGGGTGCAGGTAGTTTTTTCCGTTGATGTGGATTTCTTCTCCTGTAGATTTCTGGCTCGGTATCGGCTGAAACTCAAGGAAAAAGCTCACTTCATCAACGTAGTTCGTTGGGCAGTTTGGAAAGCCGTTTTGACTCATATTCACTCCATTAGTTTATAGAGTGAGGGCTTCCCATTGAGGGCTTTCGCCCTCGCTGTGTGTGGTATTTAGGTGTTCATCTCAAAGCAGACTGTTATTAATCCACTTTAAAATGAACACCTTTTGTAAGGTATTCATTTACGACTCAAGCCGCTGTCGGTTTTGATAGTTGATTGTATTCATCAAGCCAATCAATTCCTTTCGAACCCGCTGGTATTGCTTGCTTTGGGAAAAATACCCGAGCCTCAACACCATGCGATTCTAACCGCTTCCTGAGATTTTCCGCTGCCGCCTGACCTGCGCCAGAAACGTCTTTATCAGCAAAAATGCTGACTCGTTTTACACTCGATGGTATGTGAACAGCTTCTAACAATCTATCGCTGTAACACGCCCACGTCGGTAAACCGGACATCTCTCGCACTGCCAGAGCAGTCTCAATGCCTTCAGCAACAGCCAAGTGTTCCCCAGGATGATAATCAAGGCGGATAGCTCCACCTCTTATATCACCTGGTGGTGACATCATCTTTTTGACGTCTTCCACATTGGCCTTATTACCTTCGGGTGTCAGGTAGATCCGGTGCAATGTCAGGGGCTTTCCTTCTTTATCGAAATAAACGCCTAACATCGCTGGAGTCCAGCTTTTCACTATTTTCCCATCGACATTGCTGACGTTCAGACACGATTTAATACCGCGCAGTGTATTGGGTAAGTCAGATACATCTAAACCGCGTTTAGACAGATAAGCCTTCACATAATCAGCTTCCATTGCGAGAACGGATTTTGACCACACCTTGCGTAATGACTCGGTACGTTTTGCAACATCTTCAGGAGGTAATTTGTACTCGGCAGGTTTGCAGGAACCCGATGCCACGTACTCAGAATCTAATTTCAGATTAGCCAAACGACTGATTTCATCGCAGGCCTTCATCTTCGGTAGATCAAGTACGTATGCCACCGTATCAATCACATCCATGTAACCAACCCCGTTGAGGTAAGTAGAACCATTGGATGCAATTCGAAACACGGTTGTCCCACTCCCCGTCCGAGGATCAGGTACTTGAGATGGTTTCTTGCGTAGCGCTTCGCTGAGCGCCGGAATTTTGCCGTAAATGTCTAACGGATTAACGCTAGACCGAATAGCTTGGATTTTTTGTATTGCGTCCATAAATGCTCCTTTACTCAGGGGATCTTTGATACCCACTAACTAGAGAACGCATCAAAGATCCCCCGAGGGAAATCTAGGACGAACACACAGAGAGAGCGATTGCAGGGAAGCAATCAAACTGCGTATTCATGCGCTAAATGGCGCACTTCTCCCTAGAGGGGAAGTACGCCCCTCTAGGGATTAATTGTGTTAAATGTGTTGCTTAAGCAACTGCATTAACTGTTTCGGTAACTCGTTGACGTGGTCGATACAGGCTACTTTCAGGTCTTTAAAACCAGTAAACCTTACGTCCACCTGACCAATGATGACAGGCAAAACCACAACGCCATGCTGAGCTAACCAATCGAGTGAACCAACCACTTCATGCGGACAGTCTGGTTGACCATCGGTAATCACAAACATCACCTTTTTTTGCGATGACTGTAAAATGAGCTTGCTGCCCATTTCCATCATCGCAGCTCCAGTGCTTGTGCCGCCGAGGTCTGAATAGGGCAAGACCGAAGGTGTTTTCTTCTGAGCAAAACCTTTTAGCTCAAGATAAAACTCACCAAACAGCGATAATGACGTCAAAACACCACTCTGTTTTTCAAGAGCCTGTGTCATTGCCATTGCCGCTTTTGTTGCTACACAAGAGCGGTGTGTATCGTCATCCGGATACCCCATAGAACCTGAAGCATCAAGCAACACACCTACAGATAGGTTTGCCGCGACATCACGACGGATGTTTTTGGCGCCAGGGTTACCCAGATAAGCATCGACCAACCGATCCTCGTCTAACTCTCCAAACTGCGTCACGCCGGATAATTTCATGTTTCGTTGTCGAAACATGACCTTAATAGCATTGGTGACAGCGCCATTCACCTGCAGATTTGCCGCAGGGAAAACACTGTTTGGATTACCACGCAACAACTCCTGCACAGTGTAAGGAATGACTTTGATTGGTTTAGGAACACGAGAATAGTTACTCATATCTTGCTGATCTCGGTGAGCCTCTAACAGTTTGCCTACGTCCAAGTCCTCGAAAGGTTGCTCCAAATCGATTTCGTTGAACCCTGCGCTATTGCTAAGAGCCTTACCGCTTGGCTTGCCGTTGCTTTCACCTTCAGCATCACCTTCAGCATCACCTTCAGCATCACCTTCCGCTTCACCTTCACCTTCCGCTTCACCTTCAGCTTCACCTTCACCTTCAGCTTCACCTTCAGCTTCTTGCTGATTAGCCTGTTGCATTGCCGCAAGCTCTAACAGAAGGTTTTCTGCCAACTCACGCACTTCTAAGGTGTCTTTCGCCGTTTGTGCAAGCTGTGCGTATTTCAAACACAACTTATCAAGCTCCAGTGTTACCCAATCAAATCCAGCTAATGCTGGTTTGATCGCAGTAATCCCGTTTTCAAGGTTTCCGACTAGAAGTACGTAATACAAAATGTCGTCGAGACAGTTTGTAAACTCACGCTTGGTAATGATGTCTACCAATATTCTTCGGCTTGATTGATAAGACTGTATTGCGCCAGGAAATTCCCTGATATTGCGCAAGTCGATTCTTATGTCCTCAAGCACGTTGATTGCGTTTTTCAACGCTGTACTGGTCTGCTGCATGACGTTTCCGATTGCACTGAAGTTGGTGTGATTGAGATGGGCCGACTCGTGAAGTAACGAGCAAACCATCTGATCCCACGGGCCAACCCCAATGACAATTCTTTTACCGTTGGTGTAAGAACTGCCACCAGCAATCGTGACGTTAACGCCTTTGCGAGTTAACGCATTCGACAGCATCGAGAATGACGCTTGTTCAGTATTTCTTTTCATTTCTCACTCCAATTGCACCCGTAAGGTAAAAAAAAATGGGGTGAGAAAGCCCTTGGGGGCGTACTCACCCCCAAGGGTTAAATTAAGCATTCGCAGCTGTTAGCGATTGCGTAAACATTTCAGCTAAATGCAGCTTGCCCAACTCATTAAGCGCTAGACGCTCTTCAGGAGTTGAAGCGGCTGTAAACACAATCTCAAACACCTCCTGCATCGTGAAGTCAGGCAACAACTCCCACATTACCGCCCAATCAACTAAAACACGAGTTGATAGTGCTGATTGAATGCAGTGCTGAGAATTGCCGTTGACAGCATCGGTGTTCATCGCATCACGTACCGTTTTGGCAAATTTCGCCATCGCAAGACGAATACGATAAGACAGCTTAGTCATATCACCGAGAATATCTGTATCCACAGAAATTGCTGGATATTCAAAGCCAATCCAAAGGAAGCGACGTTTAACCGCCTCGTCCATATCGGATGAAATCGAACCGTAACGGCCAGACATGTCGGCTATACCTGGGGTCTGACACGTTGCAATTACTCTAAAGAGCGGGTGAGGATTTACCACCTCGCCAGTTTTCTCAATCGCAAGAGGTTTGCCCTCGAGGATTGGGTGAAGACTAGCTAGCAGGTCGAATGAGCCTTTATCCAGCTCGTCCAGCAACAGAATACCGCCTTCGCGATACGCTTTGACCACCACGCTCTCTTCAAAAACGGTTTCACCATTTTTGATACCAATGTTGCCCTTCAGCGTTTCGGGGCGCATGGTTTCACTCACGGATACTCGGTGCAGAGATAAGCCAAGAGAAGCCGCAAGAAACGCGACAAACTCCGTTTTACCCGTACCTGTTTCGCCATAACAAGCCAGTGACATGTTACGGCTCTTTCCGAACATCCAAGTCAGCGCAATGAGCAAATTACGCTCGTTTGGTCTGTACTTGGGGTTCACTTTTGGCACGTTAGCCATACCTTCAAAAACAGCGACCATTTTACCGCTTAAAGTTGGGCATAATGGGAATACTGTTGCACCGGATACTTGTTTAGCTTTAATAGACATAACTCACTCCAAAATTTTAGAAATGCCCGTAAGGCATTAAAATAAAAGGGTGAGTCTGCCCCATGGGGACAAAACTCACCCCCAAGGGTTTAAAAATTAATTAAAAAACGCAGCAAAAGCGGCATCTAACTCGGCACTTAATTCCGAGTGCTCCACTTCTTCAGTCACTTTTGCCGTTGTAACTTCCGTTTCACCACTGTCTTCTGTGGATCCGCGTAACGCATGTAGCAACTGAGCGACATCTTCATCAATCTCAGCCATAGGCTCGTTAACAATTTCAGGCTCAACCATCGCTTCCAAGCCTAGTTCGTCGTATGACGTTAACAGAGTTTCAAGCGCGGTTTTGTTGCTTAATGACGTTAGTAACAGCCGTAACAAACCTAACGATTTGCTATCCAGTTGCCCATTCTTAGGGAACGAGTTGCGCATCTCATTGAGACATGCCGCAAGTCCGACCCAAGTATCAGAAAGAAAACTGAAGTTCGCCGCCTTTGCTTCCATATCAGCAAGGAATGAAATTGCCTTTTGACCAATCACGTCGCCGCGACCAATCTTATTCAACACATCCTCTGACAAATCCGCAAATTCTTGAAGCAGCTTTTTATCCAAGTGAGTATCAGCAGCAGCCGATTCATCATCGGACATAGAACCGATAACGATAGACATTGGTGGGCTCATGCTCATATAGAAGCGTGATTCCACGTCACTGACAGTAGGCGCATCACGGCGAATGAATCTTGCCGCTTCAGGATGTGCCGCACACTGGTTATCCAGCAGCTCTTCGTAATCTTTCACGAAGGCTTCTGCTTCCTCATTAAAAGCACGCTGAATTGCTTCAAAGCGAATTTTTAAGGTATCGAACTCACTCTCAGGGACTAACCACCCACCCCAAACAGGAATGCCAGCAGTATCCATGAGTCGCTTAGCTCTCATGTAATATTTACTGACGAATTTAAGGGCTGATTTATCAACCAAGAACTTACGAGGCTTCTCTGTGACTTCTGACACGTCCCCACCTTGATCATCAAATACCTTTGATGATTTCTCTGACTTCTTGCCCGAAAAGGACGAGAAATCTAAAGACAGATGGAGACCTTTTTGGCCTTGCAATGAAGCAATTTTGGCCTGACGTGCAGCGATGTTACCTGCGGTATTAAATTTCATGACTCACTCCAAATATGCCCGTTAGGCATAAAAAAAGGGTGAGTCTGCCCCGGGGGGACAAAACTCACCCCAAGGGTTAATAAATTGATTTGTTCACCAGCTGCAGCAGTCAAACTCCGTTGGCGTTTTATGGCTCGGATTTTACTGATGCAATTGGATATGCTGGAGCGATACTGACTCAAAATAGTGCCAATGATTCGCCCCAAGAAATAGTCTGCCAAACGCCTTCGCCATTTCGCAATTGCGATTGCTGCTTAGTGCGTTTTTTAGACCAAGTTTCGTTGTTGAGCTTTATTCTGGCATTGACGATTTCAACTGGGTCAACGACGTCTAAGACACCATCCCTCAGTAAATCACAATCTAAACCAGCATAACGACAAGCAACTAGAAACTGCTCTGAAAACACCCAGTCAAGAATGTCTTCCGCTTCAGTCACCGAATCTCTCAGTAACTCCAGATTTGCAGAAATGATTCCGTCCCAAAAAGCGCGACATTGTTCAGCGCTCCAATCAACAGATTCATGAATGCCTAATTCACCCAACGATTTCTCGCGGGTTTGATATTTTTTAGCCATACCCACTCCAAATAAATAAGTTGCGGGTACGGCCCTTTAGTGGGCAGAACCCACAAGGGAAAAAATGCTTAACGCAGCATCAAAGCGCCCTTTCGGGAGATTGTGATGGTCAAACTAGATGCTCTAGTAGACGCACCACAACCAAACAACAACTCGGCAATTAAATTCCAGTTTCGCGTAGGCGATTGGAATACTGATGTTCAGCGCTTAATTGGGAGTTGTTGTGAGGAAGCATGGAGTGGTACTAAGCAAAATAGGCTTGAAAAAACCCACTTTGGTTAGTTGTGCCAATCAGCACCGGCACTGATTGGCTGACACGTCCGTAAGACGGTCTTACTAGCCGGTTAGATAACACCTAGAGTTTCCTCTGGTGACAGAATGTTTTGAGATTTTGCCCAAACTGATAAACGCTCAGCCAGTTCGCCATGATCACTGCTGCTCACATCAAAACCAACCTTGCTTGATGTAATAGCAACACATTTTTCAGACGCGGTAACGAGCACATTCAGATCAGAGAAGAAAATCGCAGATAGTGTAGACATAAGTAAAATTCCTGTTTATAGAGTGTCGCTAGTGCTGTCTATTGCGAAAGAGCATTAGTGACACCCCATAAACAGTCCTAGAGGACGCTTAAGTGATGTCGATTTACAGTGGTTAATTTGGCATTACCAAACTAGGCCCAATCTCTCTAATACAGGTCTAACTAAAAACAGATAGATAGTCATAAAACCCATAAAGATTGCCGCAAATACGATAGCGTCCATAGTCTCACTCCAGTTTTAATAAAATAAAAAAGAAAAGGGGTGAGAACGCCTTTTAGGGCAATTCATCACCCCAAAAAGGTAGGTTTGTTAATCAATGTAACAAGTTGAATAGATTCCGTTTGGCCAAGCGTGTACGTGCGCCAGAGTCAAGCAAGGCATACGTAAAACTGTCTTGAAGCTCTAAAGGGAGTCGATTCATTAGTTCTTTAAATGTCGCAACCATCTCTGATTTCAAAGATTCAGCCGCAGATAAATAAAGGGTCCCACACAACTCACCAGCTAAATCAGCATGGAATTTGGCGTTTTTTTGAATTTTTGAATTGACATCACGAAACGGAGAATCGTTAAGCAAGGCAATCTGAGCTGAAGCAGTTTGAATCTCGCCTTCAGCGTCACAAAGTGTGATTTTTTGATTAAGGGTGATCTGATGCAGAACACTCTCGGCCGAAAAAATACTATTCATAGTTCACTCCAATAATTAAAAATTGGGTGAACAATCCCTGTGGGGGAATATTCACCCACAAGGGAAGATATTTAGAAAATCTAAACATCTGGTTTCAGGTCGCTAATCTGAATTGAGTCTGAGTCCGAGGCTAACGGAGACTTTTGGTTGCTGCGTAGCAACACCTTTTGAACTAAACGCCGAATCTATCTAACTGAATTTTTCAGTGATAGATTTTTCGTAAAGAAATGGAAAGCTGATATTCAGCGAGCCAGACGTTTAGGTGGGAGGTTCGGCTGTGCAATTGCACTAGGAAATCGTTATTTCCTAGTGAAACTGGAGGTAAATCAGAAATAGCTAAAGCCACCGATACGAAAGCCATGAACAGGTGTGTACATCATGGCCCTGAAAAGAATGCCTACTGAAAAGTAGAACACTTAGAAAGGCGAAGGGCATCCGCCCACATACACATTATTTTAATTTCACTGGTTTGTCAATCTGTCAGTTTAAGCGTAAAACCCCACACTTCTTTAGGGGGTGGAGGATGTCAAGCGGCGTCAAAATCGTCAGCATCGTCTTCATATCCAGACTCCAGCTCTACAACCCTTTCTTTGTTAACCTCGTACAGAAACTCACTGGGCTCACTGGTGTAACTCATAGTGAGCGACGAGATAGCGCGGGTCATGGCCACATACATTAATCGACGTTCTTCCGCTATCTTACCCTCTGCTAACGCCTCTTTGCTCGGGATGGTTCCTGTGTCGCTCCCCACAATCCACACGTTGTCGAACTGCAAACCTTTTGAAGAGTGCATAGTGATCAATGACAGCTTAGGTGCGGCCTCTTCTGATTGGTCTTTACGCTTTTTGCAGTCTAACGAAGACTTCAGTTGCGCAATACTTTCGCCCAGGCTCTCCCAGTGACGTCCAGCAATGACATCACCGACGACTTGAGCATGTTTTTGGTCGCGCTTATCGAGGTGTATGGCTAACAATTTAACGATAGATTGCATGTAGGTTCGCTTAGCATCCTCACGCCCTGCAGGTATGTCATGCCAGGCTTCAGCTAATGAGTGGAACTTTTGCAGGTCAGCATGATGACCAATCTCCGCATGTTTAAGGCCGCCAAAGGTCGTTTTCGCCGTCCGGCATAAACCAATAATTCTTGCCGTTTCCGCCTCTGGCACTGACAAAGCCGCCAAAGCCCGATGCAGGGTATGGTCATCATGTTTGCCTGAAATCACAGAGGCAATTTGAATCAAGCTGTAGGGTGCTACGCCATCAAAAAACGACTTACCGCCGCGTCGATTGTACTCAATGCCATGACCCTGAATAACCGTTTCAACGCGGTCAAGGATGGCATTGTTCCTCGCAATTACTGCCCACGTATGAGGCTCTTTGCTCACCGCATCTAAAATCTGGTTAAGCTGGTTATCCATCGTGCCAGACTTAATGATTTTGACAGTACCTTGCTCTTCCCTAACCGCATTCATCGGCTTATCAATCCTATCGGGGTTATTGAACTTAATCAGCATCCCCGCTCGATTCAGGATTTCCTTTGAGCATCTAAAGCAGTCTCTTAACACGTAAGCATCTGCGTTAAACTCTGACTGAAAGGCCACCATATTGTCGTATCCTTGGCCACCCCTAAACGAGTAGATAGCTTGATCGTCATCACCAACGACCACCAGCTTTTTACCAAGCAGCGCGTGTTCACGTAGCCACATGTATTGCAGTGCATCGGTATCTTGAAATTCGTCTACCAGAATATGCGTAGCCGACACAGGAGGGATTTCCCTTTGCGCCAGCCAGCTCACGGACAATTGGCATACGACGTTAAAATCCGTCTTGCCCTGCTTAATCAGCATATCTTTGTAAAGCTCGTACAAGGCAACTTCTGTGCCACTATACTCTTTTGACAGGTCTTGGCTTCGGCCCATTTCATCAAACAGCCTAACAACGTCCGGCACCTTAAATCTGAACTTATCAATGAGGTCTAAATGGTCAGCTTCATTGAGCACCGACTTAACGAACAGCATTAACTCATTGGCCATTAATAACCGGCGATTAAGTTTGCCGCGAGTCATCGCTAACGCAGTTGAATGAAAGGTACTGATAGTTACCCGTTCCATAGCTCGTGGGGTAAGGGCGTGAAGCATTCGCTCAGTGAGCTCAACACGAGCCGCATCCGTGAACGTAAGTAAATGGACAGAATAGGCGCCATCTCTGGACAGTAAACGCTTAGTCAGCTCTACCAAAACATAGGTTTTACCACTTCCAGGTAATGCACAAACAAGGGTATTGTCGTCACGTTCGATGACTAACCCCTGATCTTTTGTTGAGCCCATTTAAACTTCACCATTAAATTTATGTGTTGCGCGAATGATAAGTTTCGTAAGCTAAACAATCAACCTTTTAACCACTCTTCTTATATTTCAAGAAATTTGCCAAGTATTAGGCCTGTGTTAACATTGTTGGTAATTCAGGTAGGAGTTCGACATGAAAAAATCAATCATCGCATTATCAGCATTAGTCGCTAGTTCAGTATTTGTATCAGCGACAGCAAGTGCTGCTGAAACAAAGTCATTCGATCAATTAGCTATTCAATCAGACGATTCGTTTGCTCTAAAAGTGCTAAAAGCAGCTGGAGGCGATAAAAACACTCAAGACATTGAACTATCTGCGGAAGATTGGCAAAAGGTTAATGGTGCTTCAGGCTCTGTCATGGCGATGAATATGGCTGCAGGCACTGCTGGTATTGGCGCATTCGGTGGCAGTGGATTAAGTGGCGGTTTAATGAATGCAGGCTTGTTCTTTCTCGGAACCACGAACAAAAAGCCTTTAGCAAAGTTTAATCTTATTCAAGTGATTCCTGCCGCAGATTTGGTAGGACATTCTCAGCAATTAGCCGACTATTTAGGCAAAGATGTTGGAACTGAATATAAGATAGGAAGTGTAAAAATTGGGAGCAAAATGACTCACCCAATGTTTGTTAAGGATTCTAAAGCCCAGTTAGCGCCAAACAAGAAAGAGGCAGGTTGGGCATGGTTAACTTATGGCGTCGCCACCCCAGCGACATCATTAAATGCTGAACAGGCATCTTCCTTATTTGATCAATCATTTGAGGTTGGAGACTATTTAGTAGTTACAACGTCAGTGAGCACTTGCGGAGAGCTAGTGCTGCTAGATAAGTTAAATGCTATCTCGACCACTTATCCAACTTACCTATATGTGCCTCCGGTGGATGCTGTTGCGAATAGAGACTGCCCCGATGCTGATAATTTGAGAGCAAAATATCAGCAGGTAATCGACCTGAATAAAAAACAGACCCATTTATTCATCAAACCTAAAGCCTAACAAAAAGGCCGTTACAATAAACGCTGTAACGGCCTTTGTTTTTATACAGGACAGCTTGGCGGTCTTGGGAAACCTGAACAATCTAAGTTAGTTGCAGGAGATGCGTTCTGGAACGCTTCTCGAACTTTAACACCAGTGTCAACCCCTAACTGATTTTTAATCCTGTCATCGGCACTATCTCGAGCTTCTCGGTTAACCACAGCGTCTTCACCCGTCTTTTCCATGTCTGGTTCAGGGAACATACCTGATTCAGTCATCAACCCTACCCATTCGCTGAAATCCACTTTACCCAAGTCGATATTTGCTAGCTCGTCTAGAGTCAATCCGCGACACGTTTCGTTGTCATGCCATGACACCGGATTTTGACCTAACTGAATAATTACTTGCTCCATAATTATTCTGGCCAAGGTACTCTTGAAACAACAAT
Organism: Shewanella sp. ANA-3; assembly: GCF_000203935.1. Taxonomy (GTDB): domain Bacteria; phylum Pseudomonadota; class Gammaproteobacteria; order Enterobacterales; family Shewanellaceae; genus Shewanella. Next base: position 71,689 of record NC_008573.1, read on the forward strand.
ACTCGTTATGGGCCTTGTCGGTACATATCCCTAATGTCTTTTTACAAGGAACCTTACGGACAAAGAAACACTTTCGTTCTTTCAGCTCTGTACCCATTTTCAGCTCTTCGTCATCACAGGCCGTCAATATCGTATAAAGCAATTTCAGCATGTTATAGATGGTGTAAAGCATCATAACGAAAGAAAGTGCTGCGATGAGGTTGCCGACAATCCCTTCCATCGCTTGAGCACCTGCTTCCTCCCCAGCCATCTCAACCCCAAGCGCTTCGGCTCCTGAGAGAATCGCTTCCTGCATCGCCTCAGGCATGACATCATATACCCACTGGTAGATTTCAGTTTTTACCGTATCGATTGAGGTAGCCAAATCAGTGAAAAAGTCAGTAACAACGGATCCGGCTTCTCCAGAAACTGTGGTTGCTGCGTTGCCAGCTGTAGCCGTAGCTTCGGAAGAAAAGGATTTACCAAGATAATCCCATGCACCTTTTGCGGCCTCCGTCGCTGGTTTAGTTGTGTCAGATACCCAATCAACAGCATCATTCCAACCACTTTTTACCATGCTCCAGCCTTTTTTGGCATATTCCCCGCCTAAATACTCATTCACCCACGCGTTCTCACTGGACACTGCGTTTTGCCCAGCTTTGAAGGTCATTAATGACAGTTTAAATAGGTTGGATGTGGTATCGGTGCCTTTGGTGGAGCAGCAATCATTTACCTTGAGTTGATCCCAGCTACATTGCTCAACACTGCCAACGAACACTTGGCAGGTATCAGGATTAGTAGGGTCAGTACATGATGACCCATTGTCTAATTCGTTTATAGCCGCGTACATCGCAGCAGTTTGAACAAAGTCTGTATTGGTCTCTTTTGCTTTTGTTTCGCAATTGCCATTCACACATGAAATATCGGTAAAACAGGTATTATTCTCTACTATTTCAGTTTTAGTTATGACCGAACCGCTCTCGCAGCGATAAGTCACATCCCACCCAAAACATGTATTAGTTGCCGAATCAAGCCACCCCTCCGCGCACGTAGATGACTCAATACTGCATTTTTCATCTGACGTATACTGACTGCACTGATCACCCATTGTCCGAATGTCAGAATACCCAACTGTTCCACCATTAAAGGGTAGTCGATTACCCTTAAGAGGATCACACACATAATCTTCCATGTGCGCATACATGCAAGGAGTAAGGCCATCGTCCCCCTCGTATAAAGGATCTAGATTGACAAGTGCAAACATATCCTTGGTTTTTTCTAACGCATCGATAACTTGTTGGTCTGAGGATATATCACGCAGTACTTCCCAATGAGCGAGATAAAGTGGTGCGTTAGCACGTTTGGTCCAATCTTCTGAGGTATTCCCTCGCCCAATGATAATTCGACGTTGCTTTAAAGAGTCAAAACTTCCACCGTACATCTGCTTAGCATCAAAAATCTGGCCATTCTCATTGTAAAACCGAGATGTAACACCGTTGTTTATTTTGACAGCAAATACAGACCATTTATTCCGCCTGGGTAGGACGTTTACAAACTCTGTACCATACATACCTGGGCCACTGTAGATACTATGAGTTTGAAACCCAATTCCCTCTTTGCATACCCATAGACCGTCGTCGTTCTTATTGTCACCTTCATCATCAGTGGTACCAACTATGTTGCCGCAGTTTGATTTAGTCCCATTTGCCAAACTTGGGTCAAAATCCCTACGCATAACCATTAATATTACGTCATTTGCCCCAGACACCGCCTGAACCCCCGGAGCACCATCTATATCCGAAAGATTTAGCACACCACCGTTATTGATTAACTCAGAATCTAATCTAGCATCGCATTTCCAATCAGATGCCGTACAAAAACTGTCTGGCGTTGACAACGATGCCTCACATCCTTCTGGTGACTCAACAATGTCCTCAACCCAGTTTGCAAGCAAGTCTTGATCGAAATTGATAGTGATACTGGTATACCCTTCCCCCAAATTTTTTACGGATAGCAACTGTTCGACGGTCAGAGTGCGATTCTTTGCTAATGCAGTCTGGAATGGCACAGTCACATCAATGGGGGACGCAGTTATGGTGTTACCAATATCGGAGCAAGACTGTCCATCTAGTGGGAAAGTCGAAGACTGGTTAAGAATTGTGTCATTAACTGATAATTTAAAATAATCGTCATATCTCGATTTCCCTATAGTCGCGGAAACAATGTTTATTCCGTCAAGCAATCTGAACGATGAAGCATTGCGATAGACTTTACACGTACCATCATCATTGTCTGGCAGAGCGTTATCCGTTTCATCTCCCAAAATGATTGAAATACAGCGTTTACCGCAATACCCAAACCCACTGCCAAAGATTTTATTCTCGTTTGGTGGCGTTAAAATTCGTTCTCTATTACAGCTTGAAAGATTGTTTCTGTTTGGCTTAAAGCACTCTTCGATAGTATTTTTAATCAGTGAGTCATCGATAGTAGTTTTAGTGACAGTGTCCGTCGAACAATCCCCGAAAAATTGTCCTCCACTACCATTAAGAATGTTTTGCTGTTCCTGTGCTCCCGATTTAAGGAATGAGGCATCCTTACCAATAGTGTGTGGAGGATTCTTGTTTTGAGCATCGAGCAATGTCAGGTAAGCATTGGCACTATGATCTTGCGCATCATTCGTTTCATCTTGATTTGCCCCTACAACGGGCTCTGACTTTCCATAAGCCGTGTTTCGCTCAACGGCCTCTTTAATCGATTTTTGTTGCGCCTTTTCGTCCTGATAAGTACCTGTTGCAGATACGTTGTAACCGTTATTGGAGTCAAGCCCGAGCATATCAGCATTGGTCATATTAGATGTGGTCATATCTGTTTGACCAACATTCCGGTAATTAAGCTTAATATTGTTAGTTGTGCCTCCTGGCAGCTCAATGGCGCCTACCGCGGATTTGCCAAAATCGCGGCCCATCTGCATAAAGTAATCAGGATCTGATAAGTTTCCCTTCGCCGTAATACAGGTATTGCTGTAGGGATCTAACTCTTTTCCAGTTGGACAACTGGCGACAGAACCCGAGGAATTAACACATGAACCGTTCATTAACGTCTTACCTGCCGGGCAGCTCGGGGCAGTCCCAGGCATACACTGACTACCATCTTGATAGTAGCCTGCCGGACAGCTTACAGTTGATACAGTGGTTTCGACTTTCTGGCAGTTGTCATCACCGGCAGGCGTGTAGCCAGTTGGACAAGTGGAAATGGTTCCCTCATACAAGGTTCGCTTACAGGTTGATTCGTTTTGCTTTTGCCAGCTTTGATCAGGCAATGTAACTGAGACCGTCTCGTCCTTTTTACAGAGTCTGAGGTCTACATAGGTTTGTGGGCAAATTTGCTCTACTGTTTCTGCCGCCCCACCTTCATCCGGGCAAGTTTTACCCAATGGGGTCTGCAGTTTAAAACAAATTCCATTGCTAAATGTTGTGTACCCTGTGGGGCAACTAGCCCGAGATGAAGCGCTTTGCCTTGCTGAACAAAGGTTAGGATACAGAGGGTCATGATAGTTCCACGATTGTTGAGAGTCCAACCAGTTTGTCCCAGTGGGGCAACTGTTTATCGTTGTCCGGGACTCGTTTTTGGCACATGTTTGTAAGCCATTTACCGTGGTGAGTGAATAGCCCGGTGTCGAGCATGACACTACCGGGGCTGCATAAGTGTACTTAATACAGGTGCCATTGGAATAGCTCCACCCTGTTGGGCAGGAATACTGAAGAGATACTGGCAATGGGAGATCTGCAAATGCAGGGCTACTTGTGAGAAATAGCGCCAGAAAACTCATAGTTAAAATATTGAATAAGTAAATGCTTCCTATTCCGTAAGAGATTACCTTTTCCCACCACGTAACCAGTTTATCTTCCATTGTTATTGAACCCTCACACAGCAATCGGTGTATCTGAAAATTGAATAAACCGCGTGTTGGTCTTTTCCATTACCAGGAGACTTTCTACCTGAACCCCACCAAATCGTAGGCCAACCGAGAGGGTGACAACATTCATCCCATGAACCATCTAGGGTTGATTTATTTTTATCTTCGCTGTTGTCGTAATCGCCAGTTTCAGGATTTTGTAGATCCTCAATATTAAAAGCCTTCGTGGGTTTCACGGCTGATGCTGCTGCAGGATTCGCTTCAGGAGACGGATACATCATAGAAATTTTGTACTGCGCCTTAGGGATCATTGGACTGTACTCGGCGTTACACATCGCCTCTTTACCGTAAGTTTTTCGTGCTAACCCCCTGCGATGTAGCGCAGCAAGTGAACGAGTCGTGATTAACTGGGTATTGCGGATAAAATCATTGTCGGCCCCAATAAAGCCGGTTAATGGATACAAGGGACCATCTAAGCCAGCGCAGAACCACAGTGCCTCGTTAGCACTGCCGCTACTAGCAGTGATCATCCCATCGGCAACACAAATGGCGCGGCCAACAGGATTCGCAATCGGAATTGCGTCAGGAGTGAACAGAAATGATAGCGCCGAGTTTTCGTAGGTGACATCGAGAATTGACATGTACGCAATATCGAGGTCAAAGTAACCAGGGGATGTGTCGCACTCAGGCAACAAGAAAAGACCTAACATCTTGAAAACCGGATTGATGATGTAGTTGTAATGTAAGAACGATACCGTTTCGGCAGATTGAGTATCTGGGTTGGATGCCCTCCCCCGCATCGTCATGTCATTTTGTAGCAAGGTTCCACCCAGCGTTGGACTGCACCATGGCGTTGCAGAGACTTCTACTAAATGATCAGGTGACCAGTAACCCAGAGATACCCCAAGCTCCGGCACACCCAGAGCATCCGAGCATGAGCATAAACGACTCGAATTAGCCCCTTTAGGCACATTGTCCGAGAATCCGGCGAGGTTAAAAGGTAGCGTACATGACCAGCAAAAAGAGTTAATCAGGTTTGAGAAATAGCCAGCATCGGGGCAAACCGAGTCCGGCATACTGTTCGCACTCACATTTACGGACATCATGGAAGCCAGAAAAACAGCTACTTTTGCGAACTTCTTCATCATTTGGCACCGCCATTTGGAGCTACTAATAGTGTCGGTAATCCCGCATTACTCAGAGTTCGTTGACCAATCTCAGTGACGCGGATTTCTCCCTTAAACAAATCAACTAATGCGGGTAAATGCTCAAGCTGAAAACGAGACACCATCGTCGGTTGCATCAAGTACAAGCGACGGCCTAGTTTTGTCTGCAACCGGTTAAATTCGGTTAAATCGCTACCCGCTGGCAGAGCTGATAGCAGCACGTAAACTTGCTTGTGATCTGTCACGGAAAGTACATCATTCATCCACGCCAGCTGACGCTCACTGGTTGGGTCAATCATGAATAAGCGGGTTTCCATTTGGAGTAATGCTGTAGGATCTACAACATCACCGGCCTTGGCAAAATACTGGCCATCCGGCGTTGTTTGGTCTTGGGTAAAGCGAACACGCGGGTCAATTTTGTAACGCACATCCTCGTCTTTAAGGCTCTCTGTCAACTGAACCTCTTTACGGTTAACGAATCGGCTAACGGCCTCGTGCTTTTTCTCTTCCCAATCTACTTTTTTGAGCTTCTGTTGGATAAGTTCGAGCATGTCCATCTCAGTAATGTCGTAAGTGTCTGACAACTTCCCGAGCGAGCCGCTTTGCAACAAGCCTTCGGACTGCTTAACGAAATCTTCTAATGACTGTAGCCCTGTCGCGGTAACCACTTTGCCACCGTTGCGATACACCATTGTTGGCGCTACTTCGACTGCATAGGTATTAAACAAACGAGGGTCGATGATAACTCTTGGAGTCACATCTAAATCTGCTTCATCTATCGCTCTATGAATGGCGTTGGAGGCATCACGCAGGCTTTCAGATTCATCTTTCAGGCCTCTAAATACGACTGTTGTTTTAACTTGGCTTTGAGATGCTGCTCTCAGCGCTGATTTCAGCGTGTATGCTGGCATACCGAATGAAGCGAAAATGAATACCTCTCCGTTTGCGGCTATCTCTTGCTGCACAACAGGCGTGACAGGTTCTGGCTTTGGCAGCACTTGATACCTGATCGCATCGGCCTGCTGGGTGAGCATTTGTGCTTGTGAAATGTAAGATTGCTGCCCCCAAGCAGCGGGGAGGCCACCTTGGGGCTGCTGGGTATTGTTCTGCCTCATAGCCTCGATTTGGCTACGGACGTCATCCATCTGTCGTTTTGCATCCAGAATAAACTGCTGATTATCGTCTGTAGCCATTGCATCGAAATAAATGGCAGACATCGATACCGCCACAAACAAGCTAACAAGAAACTGTCTATTAGATAATGAGGTAAGCACGACCAATCACCTGCTGAGTTTTGATTGAACCAAAGAAACGACTGTCATAACTGCCAGGTTCTGTGCCTAACACAAAGATCCCGCCATTCTCTACAGTCCTAGTACCAATGAGCTTTTGCACATCGATATTCAGCGCATTCGCAGCATTGTCGATAGGTGCTGGGAACCTGTGTTTTTTGTTGGTCACACTAAACCTCCCTATTTCTACGAGGTCTCCTTCGACACCTGCCACTAACTTTATGATGTTGATCCCTGACGGAAGAATGTCGGTTTGAGGAGACATGAACATCACCAGCTCGCCGCTATTAACGGTTTTTTGTCGTGTGTCTACCACGAATACAGAACCAGGAATGCATTTATCGCTGTTGAGTACCAATATCAGTTTATAGCTATGACTAAACCACGTAGTAGCAGCTGTAATGACGGCAGCAATGCAAAATGGAAGTAAATACGTGTGACGCCAGTGAGCCTTGTCGAATTTGATCATCTACACATTTCTATTAACACACAGTTCATGAATATTACTAGACGGAATGCAGTTCAGCAACAACGAGATCGGCGATGAAATCTACTGTGAATGACTTAGAGCTAATTTTGAATCAACTAGGAATTGACCCGACAACACTGATCCCAGTGAATATTACAGGTCTTACAATTGAAGAGTTGGACCGCATTTCCGCACACGTAGAATGTGGTAAGAGTTTTGTGAATTGCTGTAGGACTCAGAGCATATTGAATGCTGACGTTATAGTGCAAGGGATCGTGATTGTCGCAATAGGTGATAATTTAATCGCGCTAGATCATCGATGGTTAAAGCGTGGCGACTACTATTTAGACCCCACATTTAGTTTATTCAACAGCACCAGCAGCCCTAATGATACCTATGTTCTTAGCTACTTTATGCAAATTGAAGTTGCAACCGCAAATGCTGCTAATGATTCAATATCCGATATTTCGATCGATTCATTAAGCAAACTAGCTCGATAATGTACAACCATCTTCCGTTTAGACCCGTTTAACCGAGGCTTCAACCACCTCGGTTTTTTTTGGGTTGGGTTAGATTTTACTTGTCATAAATAAAATGAGAACCCGCTTAATTCGAGTTGTCTATGCTAGCTAATCAACAACTTAAATTAGTCTTGGATCGATTTGATATTTTAAATCAACGGCATTCTTAACCGACTCAATTACAACTGGATTGGAAGGGTTGACCAACACATTGTGCTCCAAGGGCACAATAAACGAGGGCACCATCAGTCCAGCCGCCGATTCAGACTCTATAAACGAATCTCCAAGCCCTCTGGACATGATTTCGTTATATCGCCACCCCTCGGCCAATTCGCTTTGTGGCAACATCATCAATTCACTTTCGGGCAATTCCAGTTCAAGCGTGACGAAGTTATCGAATCTTCGGGGTGAATTGAGATGCACTAAGACTTCTAGGATTGCTAGAGATAGTGTAGGAGAGGTATACACCATCGGTACTCCCAATGAGTTCCAGCGCCCCCCATACATTGCAGCCCCTTGTCCATTCCATGCAGAATCCACGTACTGCTTTGATACAATGCGATAGAGCTTCACATGTAAACTCCGTGCATTAATCTATTAATTAGACGAATGACATCTACTGTGCCCGACTCAGAGCCCATTAACTCAATTGGTCTTTTACCGTTCAATCCAATTGCGGGTTCATTGAGCCATTGAATAGCATCTGCCTTGTTTCCACCAAGCATCAAAGTTGCTGCTTCATACATTCGTATCATCCGTGCAAACGCTTCGCTTTCACTAGGCTTCAGTCGATGTTCTTTATCCTTTACCCGACGGGCGAAGGTTGCCCGGCTTAAACCGGCATACTGGACAAGGTTCGTAACGGGCATGGAAACGGCTTCGGCAAAGCGATTCACAACATCAATACTAAACCCATGATTAATTGCGTCACTTAGCACAGGGCCTTCGCCAGCAGGCAACCCCACTTTAGCCCAGATAGATTGATGTACTTTAGGTTTTAATCTGAACTCACGTAATTGTTGAACTGCCATATCAATGACTCCTGCATTCCAAATTTATGAATAATTATCGCACTACAAGTCTCATTTGACAAATTTTAATGTCTCACATGATAATCTAGTTATAAAAAATCCCGCAACAATAGCGGGATTCTTTATTTGAACGGTTTAATTTGTGTAATGTTTCTCAATAGAATTTGAGTAAGCGCCAGAGTCATCCACGCCTCTAGCGATAATCACAGCGCTATAACCAGTCGACTTACTTACGTAAATATAAGAGCCAATGTAGGGTGATATTTCACCGTTTATGCTCCACTCGTATTTCGCCATCTTACCATCTTCGTCAGTACACATCAGATCTAGTCGGCGAATGTTGGAATAATTGCTTTCCTTCACGTTACATTTGGGTTCTACGTTTTTGGCCACGGGGATTTCCATTTCGTACTCCCGTTGGATGTTGAATACAGATGTCATAACCGCTTTTAGTCTATGTACACCCGCTTCAACGCCACTTACCACCACCCTCAGATTGGTAGGCTCCACCAGCTTGCCATCGAGATACCAACTGACCGTATTAATGCGGTCTAATGGGTGGCCCATTTTACCCGACAAGTTTGCAATCACGGTTAGTGGCTCACGCATCATAGTGTTGCTATAACGTGGCTCAATGTTCAACTGCGGCTCCGGCGCTTGGTTGGTGCCGATGTAGCTAGAAACGACCTTAGCGTTACCACGGTTGTCAGTAATAGTCGCCTGCACATTCTCTGTACCCGCTTCTTTTACGTTGAACACTACTTGTTTGTCGGTCTTGCGCACCACCTCAAATGTCTCGGGAATTGTCCACTCAACCGAGAACGTCACTCCCGAGTAGTACGGAGGAAGGTCAGTCGGAGTGTTAATCAACATAGAGCCTGACGTCGGCGCATAGCTGCTGCTCGTCTTACTTATAATCTCAAACGATGGGAAACTATAACGCCATGCTGCTGGAGTTAAGCGCTTCAGGTTTTCTGTCTCAGTCTGATAGCCTTCGGCCCATGATCGCACTTGGATATTCACCAGTTTATTAGTGACATCTTCAGCCGTTGGCGTGTAACTGATGGACGGCGCTAACGTCTTGGTGCCGTCTGGTAATGTCCACTCAGTGATGATTGGCGTACCCGCAGCGGTATCCGCTAGCTTCGTAGTCGCTTCCAGTGTGTACGGAACGCCTTCTTCCATCGCCTTGATCACCGGCAATGCCATTCGCACAGGTTGTAAACGTGCGGCACGTACAATCTTAGTAGCCTTCGCATACCTGGCGTCGCCAGCCAAATCAGTATTCACATAAGCTGCGCGAGCATAGATGTTATAGCGAGTTTCACTGTCCATCGTTAACGTGAAACTATCATCACCTTTCACCCAGTTCACGCCATCTAACGACCATTCTACTTCGGTTGATGTCAAATCGACTGATTCATCATTATCAAGCAGCTTATATTGGCCAATCTCGCCAGCATGTAATGCACTAACACCCTCAATCTTCAGTTCTGGTTGGTCGTACACCAACACCTCTTGGAAATCGGTGGTCTGTTTAATACCGCTGTACTTGTTAGCAATCTGGGCTCTAAATTGATAGATACCTTTGTTAGATAACAGGATTTGCACAAAGTCTTTGTTAGTGGCAATTTCTTCCCATGTACCGCCACTATCTTTCGACATTTCCCAAGTCACGTCGCCTTTAGCACGACGGTCATTTAGTGTATTAGGTACGTATAGCAATTGAGCCGCGAATGGCGCTTTACCCGCCATGCGCTTTATCAGGATATCTCCGTCAATAGCCTCACCTTTATAAATCTGGAAAAATGCAGAATTACTCTTAATCGTTTTTTGGTAATCAGCCAGTTTACTGTCCACAGTCACCAGAGCCACTAAGCGAGAACTGCCGATAGAAAAGTCCTTGAATGGGATTTCCGCAGATGCCACACCTTCACTGTTAAGCTTTAATGGCTCTGTTAGGTTTTGATAGCTAGTACCTTCTTTGTTTCGCGACTCCAATGCAATGACCGCAGACCAATCACCCATAGTCTCTTTATCGTAAGTCATTTTTCGAGTTAAGAAGTCCAGAGAGCCAATACTCACTTTAGCAGTGATCGTAGACTGAGTGTTTTGAAGTACCTCGGGGGTTTCTAGCTTCGCTACAATAGTATTAGCTGGCACAGTCAGAACTTTAACCTTCTTAGTGCCTAACGCGGTTTTGTCCCCAGTGTACTGAGCTTTTAGCTCAATATCTCTTGTGGTCCACAAGGCAGATGCCCCCACACTTAAAACTTTACCAATCCGCTTTTTAGACTGAGCTGAGCCTGATTGTGTGTAAGGGTATGACACCTGAGTGCCATCACTGCTAGTGATTGAAAAAGTTAAATCACCGTTAATAAACTCAGCTGACGTGGTGGTAATCACCCCACCATCAACTGTCGTCGTAAAAATGTCAGGTTTAAATTCACGGTATTTAGCAACAGTTACTACTGGCGGCTCCGGCTCAGTCACTTTAAATGCTTGCGAACCCACAAAGCTGAGCGCTTCTGAGTTTTTTCGGTTGATCATCCAAACCTTGTACTTAGCCTCGTTAAGTGAGGATGTACTGGTCGCTTTTTGGAACGTACCCGCGAGGACTTGCTGAGAGTTAGACCATTGAGAGCCTGTGCCATCAGGGAATTGTAGCCATTCAATAAAACAGCGATAATTTAACTGACCACCAGCTTTACGTGCCTGCTCAGCTGACGCATACATGCGACAACCAACCCCCTCGGTGTTTTTGAGTGGCATAGAGACCGCTTGAACACCTCTTCGATAGGTCTGGCTTCTGTCATCTATCTGCCATTTTACTGGCATATATCGAATTGAGACTTCCTGTACTGATGTGTTACCAGCATTATCCTGGACTACCACAGATAGTAATTTATCAGTATTGGGCTCTAATGGAGTATCTGGAGTTTTGAGCATTTTTAAATACTCAATCCCTTCATCAATACCATCTCCAAGAACTGATTGGCCATCGACTGACGCAGCAATCACCTTCCCCCCACCAGACATGGAATCAACAGCCGCAACGAGAATATCATCAAAGAAATAAATAGGGTCGGCTGCGTTAACAATGCCGCCGTTAGTGTTGTAAATCCTGATAGTTGGAGGATTTCTATCGATGTTACTGGACTCACCTACGACACCTTCCCAGGTGTTGCTGTAAGCGTCCGTCAACGTCGCGTATGGGATGTAAACGCCATCTGGAAGCGAAGACAGGTCAAACTCGAATGCCCATACATCGGAATGCTGCTCAACGAGCTTAGGGCTCAGCTTAAGTTCTCCCGTAGGTAAGGTAATAACATCGGTAGAGAGAATGTCATTTCCTGCCAGGTTATAGCTTGGTTGTTTGATTGAATACTGTGGATCTGGTTTTAGCGTAATAGTCGCCTGTGGATGCCACCACGTACCGGATTTACCCGCGTGAGGGGTAGCTACTGTTAATAGCGCTTTTTCGTTATCGATAGTTAGTGTCGTGCCGTCAGCAAATGTTTTAGTGATTGGCACCTCGTTACCCGAGGCCACCGCTTGCATCATATAATCGTCGAGTGTCGCGGTCCTGAAGTCCCATGCGAGATTGTATTGCGACTGATATTGGCCATTGATGGTTTTGAAATAGCCATTATCCGAATCTACGCTCATGCTGTAGTTGGTTGAGCCCGTCGAACTGCTAGTGTCGGTAACAATAGTCGTGCCAGCTGTGGACATGGTACATGATGTGCTGCCAATCGGGATGGTACACGCCCCGAGACTCGGCGCATTAACTACTTGGGTATATGGCCTTGAATCGGTCTTAACTTGGACGGTTTTGAGGATGTTTCCCTTGCTGTTGCTGGTTACGTCCGAACCTAACTGGATACCAGTGGTTAAGTCACTTACGATTTCAACGATGTTTGGGGAAATAGCTTGCGCCGCTTCCACAGTCATCGAACCTGTTTCAACCAGCACTTTTTCACTGCCACTGCCAGAATAAATACTTACGGTATACCCGATGATGTTATTGCCAGAGTTATTCAAGTAACCCTGAATACCATCGCTGTAAGTGCTTAACCCTGATGGCAAGCTCCACTCCAGTAAACAGAGCATGTTACCTTGGGATTGCATAAAGGCTTTTGCCGCCGCTACATCCGTCGTTAAGCTACAACCCGCACCGGATCCTTGAGTTGGTTTGATTTGCACCTGCTGGACGTTTGCCACCACTCCTGAAGGTGGGGTCAAGACGATTTCGGGCATTTTTGCAGACAGTTCACCAGTGATGGTTACACCGGATACAGCTAAAGCGTTAAATGACCACGCCGATTGCGCTAGTATAAGTAGCGCTATAGCGGATTTACTGAAAGTTAAGTCGCGCATTCTGAACCCAACATTTTCTTATGATTACATAGGTTATCAGAATTATATAAGTGGATAAATTTATTTACCCATTTTTTGAGCAATTAATGGGAATTTTGCGATGAATTAATACACATTAAATTAATCAAATGTGCTTATAATACCAAGGAGATCCCAATATGGGATCTCCTTATGGAGTTGGGAAATTAATTGACTGATGCGGTGAGTTGTAGCGAGTTTATGGCTTGGGAGATTGCGGCAAAGTTATTCACCACTTTGACCATTTCACCACCATTGCGATAAAACAGCGTCGGCGTACCTTGGATGCCCAGTGTACCCATGAGCTCAGAGTTTTGGATGATGGCCATCTTAGTTTCTGGGGTTGGGGTTGCAGTGGCATAAGCAGCTTTAGTTTGCTTCGCCTCTTCGTGCTTCCACACCGCGTCCTTACCGCCATCAATCATGGCTTGGATTGCTGGGACAGAGTTGGCGCTGATCCACGCTAACGGCACCAAGCGCACATCCAACTGTTTGCTTTCAATCTCGGGTTTCAAACGTGCGAGTAAGCTACTGCAAGCACTACAGAAGGGTTCAAAGAATACATAAATCGCTTTCTCAGCTGACGCTTGTTCATAGCCCAGTTGAATGTATTTCGCCGCAGTGAGACTTTGCCAATCCTGCTCAGTGTAAGTTTGCTGTGCAACAGGTGCGCGTTGTGCTCGACCTGCTTGTTGTGGCTGATTCCTATCGGCTTCGGAGATGCCCAGCGTCGTCGCCCACTGCTCCGTTAAGTTGACGCCATTCGCATCCACCAGACCACCAGCAATAACAAAGTCGCCCGTGCTCCAATAAATTTGTTTTTGGCCACTCAGATCCACCAGCCAACCCGTGATATTTTGCGAACCGTCGGTGACACTCCATTTCTGGATCACTTTGTTATTGGCGTTACTGCTTAACAAAGTTGCTAGGGCCGGAGGGCCATCTTTGGCGACACCCGTTGGTAGTGATGTTTTATAGCTGTTGAACTGGCTCACTACCCAAACGAGAAGGGCAAGAGCCAAGATAACAATAAATGCGATGAACGATTTTTTACTTAACGATTGTTGTTTCATACCTTACCCATAAACCATAAAGCTCTTGAGTTAATAAAATTGTGTTGATTCTGACCTAACTTGAGGTATCAATCAACTCAATTGCATCGTTTAAATCATCAAGATTGATTTTGTAACCGAACAAATATCGCTGATTAACTCCCGTTTGCGAGCGACCTGATTTGGTTAAATCGCCAAATCCTCTCAGTTTCATGTCCTCAATCGCTAGCGTCACGCCATGTGAAATTTGAGAAATTAATTCAAGCCTATCCTTTGATTTTGGGCTTATTTCAGGGGGTAACAGTAAATCAAAGTACCCTACCCCTCCGTGCCTTGCTAAGCGCCCTCTAAGCTGATGGAGTTGGACAAGACCTAGCCTGTCTGGATTCATCACAATGCAGTGGGTTAACCCTTTAATAGTCAGCCCAGTTTCAACTAATGTCGTCGCGACCAGCACGTTTGCATCACCCGTATTGAGCGCATCGATTGCAGCTGCATTCTCTTCGTTTGTTAGCCCTCCATGCGCCAGAACAACCCCGCTACCATCCGGTAGGACGTGGCGATTACTATGGATGAATCGGCACCATTTCTCGTATGTCTCTGTCGCATTCTGAATATCCGCAAATGCCTCACACTTGCTTTCATCTTTTAGGGCGCAAACAATCAATAACTTTTGGCCGCTTTGAAGCGTCGCTAACGCTCTTATTGCCAGGTCTCGACCTGCGTAATGCTCTAACAAACGACTCTCAATACGCTTATCTACGAAGCAATGCTTTAGCTCGTACACCTTCAGCACTCCATGTTTTAGCAAAGCCGCTGTTCGCGGTACTGGGGTTGCTGTCGATTCCAGTAAATGCGCCCCGTCAGCGCAAAACAGCTCGCGCTGTTCAACTGAAAACTTGTGCTGTTCATCCACGACGGTCAGATCAAATGTGAATGGCCACTGTTTGTGTAAAATCGCCGTGGTACCAATCAACATTCGACATTGGGAAATCTCTTCAATGATCTCCCCTTCAATGACTAACGTCGGGCTGATGTCAGGGTAATACTCAGAGAACTCTCTATGTAACTGACGCGCTAAATTCGAAGTAGGCAGCATAATGGCCACTCGCCCACCGGCATCCACAACTGAGGCGGCACAGGTGCCAATCACACAGCTTTTTCCGGTGCCAACGTCACCAATTAACATCATGTGTTGAGATACTGCCGAGGTCATTTGCGTGACCATACTAAATGCCGCGGATTTTTGTTCCTCGGTCATTTGGAATGGTAACGATTTAATGCGGTTATCTATCGCCTCTGACTCAAAATGCAACGGGACACGCTTTACTCCCCACTGTGACGCCAATTCCTTTGCCTCCGCACCAATGAGGACTGCTGCTAACTTACTGACTTGCCGAATCCGTGCGTAACCTCGTTGAACACAATCGGGGAAATGGATCTCCTGTAACATCTGCTCGATGTTGTCACTCGGGGCTGCACCCAGAAATTGCTTTAGTCGTTTGTTACTTACGGTGGTAGCTGAAAGCAGCTCTCTAATCTTGTCAGCACACTCCTTGATAACATCACGTTCTGACAGTAAGCGGCTGAGAAAATCGATTACATTGGGTTCCGCTTTGCTCCTTCCCTTGGCCAGTTCATAGCACACATGCAAACGCCCTAAATCATCGGGGGCAATAAACTCCTGATTTTTTAAGATCAGTTGTTGGTTTTGATATTCCGGTAAGCCATAGACATAGATAGGGTGATGCTGATTAGCCATCGCGAGCCCGTTGCTCAACGACTTTAGATTTTCAGCTGTGTCGTAAACGAAGGTTTTAAGTCGAAACCCCAGTTGGTCTGTCAGCTCAACAATGATGAAGGGACTGCGTTTTTTAGTGCGTCCTAACTTGATGTCAGATACAGAGTGAATATGACCGCCGAAAAGTGTCATCCCAGAGAAGCGTTGATAGGGATTCAAGTCATATTGAACAAGGCGTAAATCTTTGTATTGCAGAGGCATGACAAGTCCAACTTGCCATAACTCAGTTATGCCAAACTTGGATAACTGCTCTAAAGACGTGTCTGTCATGCCCCAATCCGATTCGTGTTCTATGTCTCCATTAGATCACGCTTCTTGATTGAGGCAAATTTTGAGAATTAGCGGTTGGGACTTGCACACTGAACGAACTCTTGGAATCCCCTTTTCGTCGGCTGCGCTTCTCTTTCGTCACAGCGTCCTAGGAACTCGATTGGCTTATTAATAACCCCCATACACGAGGCCAACGTCCAGTAGCTCCCAAACGATGCGCTATGACCCGATTGATAGTTGTTATAGGCCGTGTGAATTAATCGACGAGTAATTTCAACAGGGATCTGATTGCTACCCTCGGTGTACTCTTTAGCAATGTAATAATCAATAATCACCCCTTCTGGATTGACTTCGCTTTCAGCGTACTTAGGAGCCTCTAAACTGCCAGGGATCCATTTAGCCCCTGTCTCATAACCATGTGCGTAATAGCGAAACTGGGCCATAGCAACAGCACAGCTTTCAGCCTCATTAGGCGCAGGTGATGCGAATGCTGGCGCCGTGAACGTATAAAAAACAGACAGCACCAAACCTAACACCATATAATTTATATTTCGCAACATGCGGCCCCCATAGTTAAAGTAGTTTCTACTAATTAATTTTTTGTACGTTATAGATACTGATGTACGATTACACTCAATCAGGTGTTTCATGATACTCTTCAGTCTAAGCGGTAATTAATGGATGATTCATGGTTAACTACACCCTCTCGGCTAAATCAATAACTGATGCTACCCAAAGCGCTCAGTTTGATTTACTTATCAAAAATGTTCCCGTGCCGGAGATTAGGGAAATTTTGAAGCACGACGATCCCATTAATGAACTTTACCGACTTGTTCGTAATGATGCTGCTCTCGCTGCGTTGTTCCTTCGTGTAGCAAATTCAGCTTCATTACCCGTCGTTAAAAACTTTGATGATTTAAAACGTGCAATCACCAAACTAGGAACGCTCAGAAGTGTCAATCTGATCATTACCTACATGCTAAGACAACTGTTGCCTAGCTCCGCTTATGACGTCAGTACACAACTCATAGACTATTCAATCGATACCGCCATCGCACTCGACAGCATTCAGCGCAAGCCCAGTTCGTATATCACAGGCATTGCGTTATTCGGTGGAGCTATGCTGGTAGCTGGTTACGCTGATCACATGGGTATTAATGTCACAATTGGTGAATGCACAGCACTCAACCTTGAACTACTTCCTGTGTTCATTCGACACTGGTCATTCCCTGAAGAAACACTGCAAGCAATTGAGCTGTATCTTGCCAATGATCATTCGAGTATCGCATTAGCGATTTCCGCTGTTGCCCATAAACATCGGTTATCCCCCTTCCCTGGAGTAGATTCGAGCCTCCCTGAGAGACAGATTATAGAAGTTGTTTCCAGTATCAACGCTAATCTATTCTTTTAAGTACTTTCGGGAGGCCTGCGAGCATCAGTCCTAAGATTCATTTTCGGCGTCGAATCGACGTCGCCATGTCCCGACTAGATCTTTTCCTTCCCTTTCAGCAATCATCTGGCAAGCGGTAAACATATCGACCCCCTTGTCTTTCATCATGATTTCAATCTGTTTTTTCTCGTCTGGAGCGGTAGAGTAAGTCAGTGCTTTAGCCCTTGGCAGATATAGCCTGCCTACAGATTTTGTTCCGCCACTGCATAACAGAACTTCACTGAAAAACGGCCTAACCGTCTTGATATTCCTCAGTAAAAGGTAATCCTGCTCAATGAACTTACCCTCTTTATTGAGTCGGGCCAGTTCCTCACCGTTTTGCATGAGGTAGAATAAGTGAGCCGAGTTACTGGCCATCGCGATACCCGCAGGCGATTCGTTGGCATCCTTCATCGATTGCGAAATACACACACCCAAGCTGTTGTACTTACGGAAACGACGCCAACCTGATTCGAGGAATTTTGCCAGAGTTTGAAGAACCTGACGGGTCTGCTCATCTACACCCTTGTTTTCCTTCAAGAACTCCCACGCTTCATCGAGAATAAAGGCTTTCACAATATGCAGTTGGTCATGCCTAAACATTTCCTGTTGAATACGTTGAATACACAGCATGATACACACTGCTTTGAGCTGGTCTGAACCGTTAAGTCCGTCAAGCTCTAGCACCACTAAATCCTTCTCAAACTGAATGGGCGGCTTGTTAGGGTTGAACATCCAACTGTTTTGGCCACCGCGTAAGTAACACCAAGGAGTCAATTGGTCGCTGATTTGCCGCACTTCTTCACGGGGATGTTTTGCACAAGCATCAGCGAAATCGTCAATACTGGTTTCCCTACCCTTCTCGTTCCACAGTTGCATGAGCAATACTGACATTGCAGAGTATTGATAGCTGTTACAGTCTCCAAGTGGGAAAGCCATCAACTTCAGGACGTTCAACAGCATTTCACCTTGAGCGCCTAAATAGTTGTTAGCGTCACTATCTACAACGCCTTCATCAGTATCTTTTTGAGATTCGTCGATACTCTTAAAAGGACATAGGTTAAACGCAAATCGGTTGTCCGGCATAACCTCAACGAACTGTCCTGCGTACAACTCTGTTGTTTTAACGTATGAGCGGCCTGAGTCGATGATGAACACGCGGCCACCATCAGGATCACCGTGGATATTACCAAGTGCATCTGGATAACGGTTTTCTCCGGTTGAAAGTAGACCTTCAATCAAATAGTTAGCAGAGACCGACTTCCCAGCGCCAGAGGTTGCGGTTATAAAGATGTTGTAATTGGAGTCTGACTTTAATGGGTCAAAGGTGATTAACTGACCATCACGGGCAATGTATGTCAGCACAGGATGTCGCACTGCGTTCCCTGGCCACGATGCCACCATAGGAACGAAGAACTTGACCAAGTTACTCGGGAGAAAGTCAAAGCGTTCAATGAAACTACTGACTTCACTTGAGGTACACATTGGCAGACCATTTAGCCAAGTGAAACGGCCAATCAAGCTATCCACGCCAGCTGACCAACTAAAGCCTTCCATGCGCGTGATTAGTTTTTTAGTACTGTTCTTAACTGACTTTAAAGTCGGTCCCCACATTTGAAAGTTTAAATGAAAGCGGCAATGCTGAGCCTTTTCGCGCTCTAGATAATGCTCGTAGTATTCAAAATCTTGCAGGCCGTATTTCAAAGACGAAATCCAACGAGCCCACGGGCCTTCACCTATCTGTTTAGCCATTAGGCGGCGCTTGGAGTAATCCTTAGCTACTTTCTTAGGGCTCATTTCAACCACGAGGTTGATCATGAAATTGCCGGGAATAGCGCCATCATCCCCTTTCAACCAATCGCCAGTCATTAAATGTAACGTGCCTTGGTAAATGGAATCTGGGAACTCTTTAATGCTCACACTTTGAATAAATCGTTTAGAACCATCTTCCGCTTTAATCGCCATGTAATCAGAACCATCGACTTTGACCTCAGTGCCAGGTTCAAGTAACTGCGCACGGATGGGCTGAGAAGAACGGTAACAGCCTTGTCTGCCATCTACTTTAATTCCACGGCGCCAAACTGCATTCGGGGATGGGTTGTGGATCATCTGCAATCGGTTAATTAGGATCTCCGGTTGCATTTTGGTCGCTACACCAAAGATTTGTTGTAATGACGCTTCATGGTTGTTAGCCATATCGACAAAATCTTCGACTTCCTCTGTAGACGGCATGGCTTTCTTGATAGGCACCTTGATTGACGCCCATACCTCGAAGTTGCGAAGCGGTACACCTTCCATATCTCGCGAAGGGATTGAGGTATCAGCAAGCGCTTTATAATAATCAACCATGTATTCGGTCATATTGTCATTATCAATGACCGTATCGAACCGATTACGCTTGCCACGGCAATGTCGGTAATTGTCTAACACTGTTACTAAGTCGTCTGAAGCCACTAGCGAGAATTGCAGCACAGTCCCTTCTGGATAGACTTTTTTGAAAATCGAATCCAGCGTGGAAATCGTACTCGCACCATAACCACCTGACGGTGGGCATAGCCACGTTACGCCAAGGTAACCCCCTTCTAGGATGTAACCAAGATGTTCCCCTTCCTCACTCACAAATTCATCTAAGATTGGGATGAT
Source organism: Shewanella sp. ANA-3 (assembly GCF_000203935.1). GTDB lineage: Bacteria > Pseudomonadota > Gammaproteobacteria > Enterobacterales > Shewanellaceae > Shewanella. The sequence goes on from NC_008573.1 coordinate 91,656, forward strand.
TGAGGAATATTTCTCAATGCCTAGACTATTTTTCCAGTTATTTACAGTTGTCATTTCGCACCCGTGTTAATTGCCGTTAGCGCGTAACGCTTCTTGAACAGCTTTTGGCGCTTGATCCAAAGTGGCCTTTGCCGCTTCTAGATCAGCATTGAAATTATTACGCCCAGGTTTACCTGTCTTAATGCCAACTCCGTTAATTTCGCTTGGGTTACCCCTTCGCTCTTCTTCAATGGATTGCTGACGAATATAAAGCGGAGTGATTTGAGCAGGCATGTTGAATGCTTCACGGCCATAGGTGTATTTACGGGTTTCAATTTCGGTATAGACATAACCGACGTTCTGTAAACGGCCTTTGTCGTCTTGCCATGGAGCAAATGCAACACGAAGCATTTTGGGCGCCTGCCGAACAGCGATAGGCTCTGGAGCGGGTAATGCACGGTTGTTATCAGCCGTAAACATGTAAGCATTAGTGACTTCATTCAGGGTGATTGGTTGGCCGTTAGCGTCCAAGCCATAGCCGGCCATGGCGCCGGAGTTAGCCACTGACTTTTTAGGTACTTTACAGTCTGGGCAATCTTCATCGCTTTCAGCTGCTCGCCGCGCTTTTTCTGCCTCAATGCCGCCAGGCGTATCAGCCAGTTTCAGAATTTCTCTAGTGGTGGTACAGGGTAATCCGCTGTTTTGAGTGTTTACACAAACCGTAGGCTCCTCACCCGTTTCGAACATCGATTGACATCCAAAAATAGTTGCCAAACTAACAGCGACCATGCTTAATTTTAATGCTCGAGTAATCATTATTTCTCCGTTTGGGAAATGAAATCAGTTAATGAATCGGGTAATCCGACGTTGTGCAGTCCGTGTCCGTTAACGAAATAGGGTAAACGACGGATCTGTAGAAATTGAGTAACCCCAATCGTGGTGGATAGCTTTTTAATGTCGCAGTTTTCGAGGGTTTCCGGGGCTGTGGTGAAATCACTGTTAACTAGCAAACGTAGGGATTCACTTTGGTCTTTGGCGCACCACAGCTCCCTCGCTCTAATCGCAGCCTCTTTACCATTCACTAATGGGGTAAGCAGTAACGCGATTTGCTTACCTTTAATCGAAAGGAGCTTATTGAATAGGTCTGCGTTTAACTTCGATAAAGGGTCCACAAATACAACTAGATCGGGCTCTGTTTTTGCTAAATCACCAATGTAATATGCAGCCATATCCTTAACAGAAACCCCTAAGACCTTATCAATCTTGGCAAGCCATGCCGCCTTTGCGTTGGCTTCAGTTGCTATAGGTGAACGGTTCCAGCCATCGAATACCTCGCCGCCTTTAACGAGAATCCTGCCATCCGTGGAGGCGAGCACTTGAGTACCATCTCGAGAGACCATCATCACCATACCTTTCACGGGAAGCGCTTGAGACCATACGATGTCGTTTAACATCGAGAAAGCATTCTTGATAAGCTCCTTACCCTCACCTTCCGGCATTTTCTCTGGCTGTGTTTGTGCCTGCTTAGCTGATTTGTTTGCCTCTAACAAAGCATCTAAGCCACTGTTGGCCATAGCCAGCGGATGACACAAACCAAGCGATACTGCTAACGCAATTTGGGTTACCTTTTTATTGATACTCATAGCGCTTACGATTTAAAAAGTGTGTTGCACATTTCAGCAGTTTTGCCTCCACAAGTCAATTTTCAAGTCATTTTTCGTGAATTTCTTGCGCAATAAAATTTGATTGGTATGATGCAGTCATTATTAAAACAACTAGAACTTATAGCTAATAGCTAAAAGCTCACTCCAATAGCCCGCTCTTGCGGGCATTTTTTTGCTCCATTTCTAGAAATTTGCCTCAATTGGAAGCCGTGTAATGATGGTTTCAATTGAAGAGTTAGATTTTTGGAGTGAGTATCATGAGTTCATTTGATTTTGATTTAGATGCGTTAAATTCTGCTATGAACGCATTTTTTGACCCTGCCAGCGTGAGCACGGTTACCATCACCTGCCAGCAAACCTCAAGCATCATCCCTGCAAGCCTGACGCATTTAGTCAAGCCTGGTTATGTGGACGGCAAACCACAATTCTTATCTGACACCGGTGAACTTATCGAAGGTGTTTACTCAGACATTCCAAACGATGTGTATCACTCATTAGATGCCATTAGCTCAAGTCAGGTTAAGTGCTATGCAGATAGCCCAATGAAATACGAACAAGCGTATATCAACGGTAAAGGTAAACAGTTCAGCGCCAAATCCCGCGAGTCCGGTGTTTTAAGCCACGAATTAACACTAGAGGGAGCCGATGTATTTAATGCTCGCAGATTTGCCCTGCTCGACTCAGAGCAATTCCCAGATGATCCAAAGTCATTAACCGAGCTTAAAGATGCCTGCACAGCCAACAAACTAACAACCAGCGGCACCATTGCTGAATTAATCAAACGCCTTGAGCAAGCCAACGCTCCGCAAAAACCGTTTGAGTCACGTCAATTGGAGTGGATCAAAGCGAACATTGGTGACGAGTGTTTTGCGTTATGTGATACAGAACTACAGTCAGCGGTGACCTGTGCAGCAATCATTAAATTACTTCAGGATAATCAACATATCGCGATGAAGGCGCTTAAGCTGCCAGTGTCAAAGGAGATGTTTGATAGCGTTATAGGACTCAATCAAGCCATTGAACGCAACGCTCACGCGAACAAATTTTTAAATCGTAAAAACGGTATGGCGGAGGTCGCATTCTTTACAAGAGATCCTGAGACCGGATTGATGCTTAAGTGCAAAGTGGATTGGTTAACAGCCGTTAAAAATTTCATTGTTCCTTGCGATTTGAAAACCACGCGCAGTGCTAACCCAGCGTTAGCGGCCTACCAGTTCGCAGACTTACGTTACGATTTGCAAGCTGTGTTTTACTTAAAAGTGATTAAGCCACATTTGAAAGAAACCGAGTATGCAGAGCGTCTATTCCCACTCATCACCGTTGAAACGGGTGATTGTGCAATTTGTGAAGTGTTTGAGCTTCACGATGATGATTGGGTTATCGCTGAGCAAGATCTGCCAATCATTCTTCAGAATATGAAAAATAGCATTAAGAAAAACGAGTACCGAGGCTACACCGAACAAGGTAAGTCTGTTATCAAATTGGCAAGACGCAAATCTTCTCTGGCTGCAACTCGATAGGGTGGTGAAGGAATATGAATCTGCAACTCAAAGCACTTAAGGCTATTTACGACAAAAAACCTCACTTGGTGGCCAAGTACATCTCAGCAGGGCTCACGGGTAATCTATTGAACTTCAAAGATGGTGTTTTGCTGCGTGCGGCAATTACATCAAATCAGCCTGAGATTGCTAAGGCGATACTAAATGCCGGTGCAAACGGGTTTGTGCTAAAAGGGGAGGCTTATGCAGCAGCGTTTAAGCAAAACAATCCAGCATTGATTGAAATAATGCGGGACTGGGCGGAACGAAATCCGTCAGAGCTTAACACTATACCTGGGCTGGGCAGAAAACTCGGGCTTGATTCGGTGGAATCAGAGGTTTAAAAGTGAAAAATACAATTTATTATCAGTAACTTATTCACAGTTTCAGCTGGTGCAGATATATAGATTAAATCCAACATTGTAGACTTGAAAAGAATTTTAGGCTTCCTGAAATTGAAAACCCCAGCTCAAGGCTGGGGCAAATTCTTTAGGTCTTTACGCAAGGTCTTGGATATAATCCTTAGAGCCAGACGTCAACCTGATAAAAATTATATTTAATACTGACGCCGACGTCAACAACGAAGTTCGAGAGCAACGATAAATGCCACATACAATTAGCTATAAGGAAATTATAGAAGATTTTATTACAGAAGAACGTCTAAGAAGTTATAAGGTCACGTTTAAAACTCAAAGCGATATTGAATTGCTCGGGGCTTACTTATGGAACACCCACGTTTGTTCTGCTATATACCCTTTGCTTAGTGCCACAGAAGTGGCGCTACGCAACGCAATTGACTCTGCACTAACTTCTTCGGATTTAGGTTACTTTTGGTGGAAGAAGAACAAACTCCATTTTAAAAGTTTCGACCCAGAACAGCCTGATAAGAATCCTCCATTTGAAGTCGAAGCTATCAGAAAAAACTTCTCTAAGGCTACAAAGCAAGTTCAACAAGACAAAAAGAAACGTTATAACATTGCCAATCCAACTCCGATGCATCAAGAGATAATAGCAAAAACTGAATTTTCCACATGGGAGTACATTCTTAGTAAAGAGTTCATGGGGCCAGGTTTGATTTGGCCAACTCACCTGGGTACCGTTTTCAAAGGAGAATGGAACACAACTAAGACCAAAGAGCTGCTAATCAATACAAAAGATCTAGTCAAAACCGTAAGAGAATTCCGAAACAGGGTTTCCCATCACGAACCCGTGTGGAAAAAATATGGTGTAGAGACTGAAATTGATGCTATCGAACATTTGCGCGATAAAATAAGCAAAATTTTGCAACTTTTGGAATTAGTATCCCCGGAAAAAAAGCGTCTTCTGGAAAAGAACAAAATTATCGAGAGAGCTTACCGTGCATGTACATTGGGTGAATTGAGACGATTCCAACACAATATTGCTACACACAATGTAAAGTCTATTTCTAAACTTTGCCGATTAGTGCAAAGCGCACATGATGCTAACTCAGTCGAGAAGATTCAAGTCTATGAAATGGGAAAAATTAGTTTTTTGATTCACCCAAACTAGGGTGTCAAAGCAATTCACCCCAAAATCCGCAAACGTCGAAAGAACGAATTACACAAATAAAATCGGAAGCTAGTCGATAGCAATGCGGTCATCTTCGTTGGTAACGTCAATTCCCTTTCGATGTTCAAAACCAAGCTGGCCAAATCAGCGTTGGATGCAGGCAGGTGGATGTTGAAAACAATGATGGAATACAAATGCGCTCACGCAGGTGTTGTTTTTGAAGAGGTCAACGAAAGTTACACAACCCAAACTTGTTCGTGCTGTAGGGAAATCCCCGCAAGTAGTCCGAAACAGCCAAGAACATGCTTACTGTCGGGTATAATCGTCTAGCGGTAGGAATGCCCGCCCTAAAAGGCGGAGAGGATACCAACAATAACACACCATAATTTACGGAATTGAATAACAAACTCTCATCTCAATAATCCACATAGGGTACATCACCCATTACAGCGCAATCATTTGAAGTAAGTTCCTGTAAAGTATGTAAGCGCTAGACAGTATTAATCTGTGCTTGATTCGGTGGAATCACGGGCTTAATAATCGAAAATTTTCTTTATCTTCAACATTTTACCATTAAAAATGCTTGGTGCAGATATTTTCGTTCCATCTAAAAGCAGCACCAAGCTATAACCTCGTTAAATTATTGTTTTTATGCTAAAAAACTCAGAATTTAACGCTTGATTCCACCGAATCACTCCATAAAAAAACCAGCATCTCTGCTGGCTTTACTTTCTTAATTGGCTGTTTGTCTCATTTTCGCGCTACAACGATTTAGTTCTTCCAGTTCATAGAACTTCATTGCAGGAAGTCTGAATGGTAGTTTATTGGTAATCGCGTTGTTTAAGGCCGTGGCTAGTGTTAACATCACTTCTGCTGACATAAATACTCCGAATAAGTATGTTTGTTAGTGCATGACAGGTCAGGCTTGGCGGTCGGCCTGTCAGTTTCTTTTACTACTGGTTTTTTGCTTCTACTAAATCAATTAAGAATTGTTTTAGCTTCTCAATCTCTTGCTCCGACAATCTTGTTACTTCGACCTTGGTCTTTCGATTTTGGGTCGATAATTTAGCCCAACGATTGCGGTCGTCACCCTCGGCAATTTTATCATTTGCCAGCTTTTTGGGTTTTGATTGTTTATCAAAGTCTTCGAACACCTTCAGTATCTGACTGTTTTTCTGGCCATCGACATCAAATAGTCCCGCTACCGATGTTTCGCCTTCATTTGCATCGATGCAAATGTTTTCAATTTTCTCAAGTAACTGCTCGCTCAATAAAGCTGAAAGTTGATGCTTTTGAGTAATGTCATAAAGAGCCATAATTTGTGTTGAACTTAAAGCAGAAGGGCAGGGGAACAACTCAATAATTTCATCTGGAATTTCTGCGGCTTTAAGTGCTCTCGTTACATACGAATAAGATACGTCGAATTGAGCAGCTAGCTCTCTCAGAGATAACTTAACTGTTTTGTTGTTGGCAATCTCGAGCTCGTTTTTCGCGAGTGCCTTTTTCATCTGAAAACCCGCATCTCGATAACTATACTTTTCAGAGGTTTGGACGTATTTAACGATTTCGTGAACTTCTTCTTCTGTTAGTACAAAATCGGTATACAGCACATTTAATCCAGCATTCTCTAAGATTGCTGCCATACGTCGGCGCTGACCATCAAACAAGTGATAACCAGTTGAATCCCGTGTTGCCAACGCATCAGAAAATTGCACCTTTGCAATAGTTTTACGGATCCGCAGTAATGAATTTGGTTTTACATCACCGGCTGGACGCGGGTTAAATGGGTGTACGAAAGACTTTGTTTTGAGTTCTTCCGCCGTTAAGTGCTTACGAGTGAATGTAAGAGTACGCCCACTGGACAATTTAATTTTAATTGAAGTAGCAGAGTCGTTCAGTACATCAGTATTAGCAACAAATGCAGACTCAGTAGTTTCTGGATGTAATTGACTATTTAAACCAGCAGAGTCAACTAAGGCTCTGCCAAATGGAACGCGCTTACGCGCTTCTTTAGCATTAGATACCATATTCTGAACCTCTAATTCTTGAAATGTGTTGGAATAGCGCCAAAGTAAATTGGTCTAGCGACTCTCTTGCTTTTTTAAGAGCTTTTGAGTCCCCTGTGTAGCTTCCAGGATGTACTGACACAACGGTATCAAATGTTTCTGCACAGCGCTTAAAGGCAGATAATTCAGGAATACTAGCCATCATCATGTCTTCAGCAAATACAGCGTTGGCAATCATTGAGCTATTAATATCTTGCTCGCTCTGCGAATACTTAGACATAAAAGCCAAATGGCCTTTCAAATTCGTTGTTGCGCCTTCTGCTTCTAAATGATCCAGCATTTCTGGGATACGAGTCACGTATTGCAATGTTGAATGTAAATCAACGGTTGAGGGCGGAAGTGGAGTCACTAAAACGTCAGCTGCACACAATGCACTTTTTAAAAGTGAGTCTAAGTGTGGGCCGCAGTCGATAAAGATAAAGTCGTAATCGTTGATTAGCTTTTCACAGACGTTGCGAGATAACGCCTCAAACGGATTAATTTCCGAACCAAAACGCTGAGCGCATAGAGCTTCCCATTGAGATGCTATAAAAGCATCTGCAATGCTTGACGGTATGATGTCAACACCAGGCACTTGAGTAGGTATGACAAACTCGTCTAACAGCTCTTCACGAGTTAAGTCTTGAAATACGGCTTGAACGACAGTGTTATCAATTGTACCAATGGAGTTTTTATGGCTCATGAACATACTGGCTGAGCTTTGAGGATCAATGTCCAGTACTAACACTTTTAAATCATGCTGAAGCATTTCAGAATGGCAACGTAACGCTTGGGCAATATTTACGGTTGATACAGTCTTACTTACACCGCCTTTGAGGTTACAAAGGAATACTACATAGCCGCGTTCAAATTTCTCACGCAATGCTTTATGTCCACGATGCTTGTAAATATCGACTACTTGCTCAACCGTTAGATCATAAACTTCAACGCTACCGTTTAGCTTCTTATCGAACTGGTAACCAGTAGCTTCCATCTCATTAATCGATTTTTCTACGATCTTACGAGTGAGGCCTCTCAGGTTAGCTAATGCGCCTTTTGAGTAACGCTGGTGAAATGTATCTAAACCAAATTCGATTTTGTGCTGTGTAATAGAGTCAGACATGGTGTTAAGCATTTTTCGTGCCCTGTCAGCAGTCGTTCTCATACGAGCTTTGAAGTGTTCATTCATAGCAATTTAACTCCATTTATCAATTGCGTATAAGATTACAGCTAAAAGGTGTGGATTTCAATATTTGGTACATTAAAATCCGCACCTATTTAATGGTGTGCTAATTTCCTCACCTGGATGTTAGTGTCTGATGATATTAGATATACACTCAGCTTCATATCATGAAAGGGCAATGATGCTTTATAGGTGAAGACTGTAGGTTGTAGGTTTACTTGTTTGCTATGGAGCATTCGGGAAGTTGAACTAGAATCGAATAGAATCCTGTTTCTTCTTTTGATCTTAAAAGGATCAAAAACAAGATCTATCTGCTTGGGAATATAAAAAGATATGATCTTTTTATTAAGATCTATTAAAGATATAAAGATCTATAGGGTAGGGTTTTTTATTTTGAATCAATATGTTATGCGTGTTTTTCAAATAGTTTTTTCGCTTTACACCTAGATCTTACTCGTCAGGTTCCCAGATCTCACTCGCTTTATACCAAGATCTAACTCGTGACAGATCAAAAGTTTACTCGTTTAATACACTGATTTTACTCGTGTTACCCATAAGTATTACTCGTGTAGTTATCCACAGTAAAGAGTTTTGGTTGTTTATTGCCCTAAACACAGAGTAGATGCGCCTGTATTGATTGAATTTTATACTTTCTCATGTGTTTTATTCGTGTGACCCCTAGAGTTTATTCGTGTGAAAGACTGTACTTTACTCGTATTTATGAAAAATCAGTTCGTTGTCGCATCCAATTTTAAAATAACCCAAAAATAGACCAATAGTGTACTCGTTCATATGTCGGTAGTTCACTCGCTACTATATCAATAGTTTACTCGTCTATATGTCCGTAGTTCATTCGCTTCGATACCAATAGTTTACTCGTCTATATGTCTGTAGTTCACTCGCTTCTATATCAATAGTTTACTCGTTCAAGTATCTGTAGTTCACTCGCTTCTATATCAATAGTTTACTCGTTCAAGTATCTGTAGTTCACTCGCTTCTATATCAATAGTTTACTCGTCTATATGTCTGTAGTTCACTCGCCTCTATATCAATAGTTTACTCGTTCACATGTCGATAGTTAACTCGCATCTATAACCATTAGTTTACTCGTTCCTTTATCTGTAGTTCATTCGCTCCTAAACCTGTAGTTTACTCGTACCCATGTCTATATTTTATTCGTGACCAACTCAATATTTTTTTCGTGCACTAACCCAATAGTTTACTCGTATTTGAGTAAACTATTGAGAAAGACCAAAGGTTTGATATGGAGGGGAGGGGGATCAGGTATTGACGTTTAACAAGAAATCTAACTTATCGAGTGCAGAACTCTTCAGTTTTGGTCGTTCAGTTTGTTCAGATTCGTTTTCTGCTTTCTCAATCGATATTTTTCGGTAGTGTTTGTAAATGTCGTAAAATAATTCTCTACAGCGCGGTCTGTATTTCTCATAGTGTGATGAGAGAACGTAGTAAGCTACGGCCAGCTGCTCAGTCTCTTCTTGAGTAAGCGTTTCTTTTTTCATACGCAGACGATTCTCTGCATTCATTGCGACTTCCGCTGCTGCTTCAAGATCCATTGGATGCAATTTGATGAATTGATCTATCCAAAGGTACTCGAACTCAATGCTGGTAATTTTGTTGCCTGTTTTGTTTTCAATGATGCCATGACGTTTTTTACCAGAAGGATCTGTGTTGAAAAACATTACCTCGTCACTACAAGCCTCCTCTATTTCTTCAATCGACTTTACCAGCGCCTGATTGACGAATACCGATGTGTCCTTCATGGTTTTCTTGCCTGGCAGATAGTTATCTTTGTCGTCAACTAACCCGAAAATACCTTTGAGAGTCATAACGTCTGTCTTATACAACTGCTTCTCAGGGGTTTTGAACCTCGATAATAGGTCATACATTGGTTTAGAGTATTTTCCCCTCAGTCGTAGGAATCTAGCCACGTTAACGGAAGCGTATCCTTTTGACGCGTCGTGAAAAAAGTCTCTCAAGTCATAATTTGGTACCATTGTTAACTTTCCACGTGCATATTTCACTGTCGGGAAAAGGACGGATGATTCAAATTCATGAGTCGTCGGATGCTCTGCTAAAACCGTTCGTTTCTGAAGCCTAAGAGCGACAGGTTTAATTGTTGCCGCAAGGCTTTTGGATTCAACTTCAAGCCAATCAGCCAACCTAGAGGCGGGGATAGAAATTTCGAGCTGGGTTTCTTCTTTCCACTCTGTCTTTTGCATCTGGATCAGAAATAGGGCAAGTAGATTTTGCTCATGGGTCGTCATCGATATACGACTGTAGATTAAGTTGTGGTTTTTCTTATACGTCTGCGGTAATTGCGCTTCTGGATGTACATCGAATTTGTCAGTTTTGACTTTCTTCGATGTTGTAGTTACCCCATCTGAACCCTGTAGTACCTGTTTGTTGTTTGCTTTATCTGTCATGGCATCCTCCCTATGCATCAATATAGCGTTCGCCATTTTCTCATTCCATATTTTTTTCGTATTCCCTCCATATTTTTTTCGTGTTGACCCAACTATTAAATTTCAATCCCTATCTTTTCTTCGTGTATCTCCATATTTTTTTCGTGTTCACACAATATTTTACTCGTCATATACCTATATTTTATTCGTGTAATCCAAATAGTTTACTCGTCTTAAATTGTGATCAAAATTAACTCTGTAAATGTAAGTTATTGTTGTATAAGAGTTAAATGTAGGCGGTGAACAACGGGATCTTGCAAGTAAAAATCTGTATTTTTTTTGCACAAATATGTTAAATTTTTGAATCAGATTATTTAAAGGCAAAATGAAGTCTAAAAAAAATCGTTAGGTATTGTTTTAAAAGGGTTTTTAATGGTTTACATAGATTTCGATATAAATATTTGTGTATCAGCATTGATTTTTACAACCCAACTGTGAATGACACTCTAAAGATGACGAGAAAAATCTATGAGTAGACGAGTAAAATCTCGGGCTCACACGGTTTATTTATTGGAATTTTGAAGTAAATCGTGGCAGGGAGGGGAGCGCAAATTTGCGTGAATTGATTCAGAGGCCAATATCGGGCCATCTTTCCCCGATTGCGAGGCATTCATGAAAGTATCCAGTTCTAGCCAGTTAACCGATTTACTGTCTTCCGTTTGGCCCAATAACGAAGTTAACGCCTTACAAGGTCTGCTTTCATTGTTTGACACGTTAATTAATCACGGCGCCAGAGTATGCGAGCAGCCAACGCCGGATATTACTCCCGCTCAAAAGACGTTGTTTGTTCAGGCTGTCTATTCAGAGTTATCGAGCGGTAATCTCGACCCCATTGGAAAAGCAATTAGTTTTTATGGTGCCGATGCAGGGTTTACTCACGACAATCAGGATTTCCGCTTGTGTATCCATGCCGGTGATCGTCAGCCATTAACTGTGAAATCGTATTCATCATTGCAGTCCGGTTCGGGGCTGGATGTACAGGGTTATCTGTTACAGCTGGCTAACGGTTGTCAAAGCAACATCGTAAACGACCCATTTCATTCTCTCTGGATACGACTAGAAGATCCGAGTCGTAGCAAGCTAATTGCCGCATACGTGCAGATTACTCTGCTAATGAAAGCGATTTCTAAGCGAGTAGGTAGGGCGGTATCACCGTTTTGTGTGGAACTGGTGGCAATAAATATTTAAATATACAAAATTTGTGTGATTATGAGTTTGTGTTTTAATGTGCTCGTTAATTACTTCTTTGGAGAGAGCAAAATGGGTTCAGTTAATAAAGTTATCATTGTTGGCAATATCGGTCAGGAAATTGATTTTAAGACACTTCCTAGCGGTACAAGCGTAGCAAATTTCAGTGTGGCCACGAGTGACACTTGGAAAGACCAACAGGGTGTTCAGCAAGAGGTGACCGATTGGCACAAGATTGTTGTTTGGGGCAAGCTGGCTGAGATTATCAATCAATACGGTGGAAAAGGCCGTCAGGTCTACATCGAAGGCAAGCAAAAGACTCGCAAATATAAAGATGCCAATGGCCAAGAACGCTACACAACAGAAGTTGTCGTGGACTTTGATGGTCAAGTACAGCTTTTAGGTGGTTCACCAAAGGATAATGCAGGCCAAAGCTCTGGTTATCAGCAAAACGCACCACAGCAGCAAGGTTACCAGCAAAACGCACCGCTGCTGCATGGATACCAGCAAAATGCACCGCAGCAAGGCGGTTATCAGGCGCAACCACAGGGCGGTCACCAACAAAATACTCAGCAACAGGCTTATAACTACCACCGTTAACCTTTAGGGTTTGTTGAACTAGCCGCCTTCGGGCGGCTTTTGTTCTGTCCACAGGGGCTCATAAAGCCTGCGGCGCCGTGCCTTTAACTGGCCGATCCCAATAAGTCGGAGCCAAAAGGTTTTCGAATATGGGTTTAATGGCTTCGGGAGAAAGGAAAGCGAATTTATGCTTGCTTGAAAGAAATCGATGTTATCCGCAAACATTAATCTTAAATTATTCTATAGTGCTATATAAGGATGTTTCTCTGAAATACAAGATGTTATCATTGGCCATCACAGTCTCTCTTGCTGGCCCAATCCACGCAAGTGAGTTACCGATGTTGTTGGACAGACCCGCTGACTCTATTCCATTGGATAGGTCTATAGAGACAAAGCTCAAGCAAGCAGGGGGTTCTCCTTCGATTATTGCAAAGGCGGTAGCGTTGTCAGCGGCTAACATCAATATAAACGCTGATGCTGAGAACGCAGAGATTAACTGCAAGCCATATCCTCGTGGTAAATACTCTCAAACACTGGTTCAGGATTGCACCACTGTACCTGTTGATCTCTCCAAGACCGTAGCAGATGTGATTTTCTTTTATCACCCTCGTTGGATGGAGCAAATGCCATCGAAGGGGCAGGCATTTAAAGCAATCAGAGAAGAAATAGCTACAACAAATAGGGTGTTAGCTCAAAATACTCCTGCACAGCTCAAACTGGTAGCATTTGAAGAGCCGACGTTTGCTGGCTATCGAGATTTCGAAGTGGCTTTATATGGCGGGGAAGAAAAATACCAAGAATTACTCGCTGTGGGTTTGGATGAAGTGCCAAACAGCTTCGATGCCTATAACAATCGTTCATCTAGCTACACCTACCAAGGTGAAAAGTGGACTAAGTATTATTATGGCGCTGAAGGGATGTTAAATCTGTCGTGGAACTATTTACCATTTTATTTAAGTGGGCGAATGGGTATTGAGACTCTGCCAGAAGATACCAAGATGCTGTTAGATTACAGCCCAGACATTGAAATTTATGGTCGTTTAGCCGAGCCTGAATACAGTGATTTCGAAAAAACACTCTGTGGCTCAGCTGGATTTAACGCTGCACAGCTTACGTCCCATGGTGTAAATACCTGCCCGAACACCGTTGTGCATGAAATAGGGCATGTGTACTTGGCCGATCATGACCTAGCGCACCGCAATACCGATAATATCGCTAAATTTAAACGTGCTACTGATTCCCCTTGTGATGGCGGTTATACGGTAATGACTTGGCAATCATCTCCGGACACCAAACTGTATTATTCATCCCCTGAAGTGATTGTAAATGGTAGTGTTTGTGGCGATGAAAGCCTGAGTTTTGTTGTGTCTCGTAACGGCGATTTATCAAAGTCAGCGTCGGTGAAAGTGTTCATTGATAACGCGGTAACACTGCTGGATTCAGATTTTATTGATGTGAAGTTTGCCGCCGGTGAAAGCACTAAATCTGTTGTAGTAAGCATCATAGACAATGCCTCAACCGCTGAAAACAGTAGTTTAGTGGCGGAACTTGTTACCCCAAGACTATTGAAGGTGACGGGCAGTACGATGGCGATCACTATCAACAATGACGATGTACTACCTGTGGTGACTCCGCCGACTACCTCGACTACTCCAACCACCCCAACAACACCAGAGCCGGAATCATCTAGTGGTGGCGGGTCATTAGGGTATATCAGTCTCGTTTTCCTCGCCTTAGCTAGACGATTACGAAAATAACCCAGCGCTTCAAAGACAGCTCCCATTGGAGCGGTTTTTTTGTGCGTAATTTACAGTCATATTTGATGACCAGAAATATTTAAGTGATAGGTTAACAGAGTAAGCAGTATCGAGCCTGGGAACCCCAAATTTTTGCGTGAATTTCCCGATATGAGTTAATGAGCATGAGTCAAATGGCTCAATAATTCTGAGAGGGAAGGGTAGTGGATATACTGAATATTGCTGACATCAATGTGGCTGAATACGTTGAATACGATACGCCAGATCAAACGCCTGTCTGGGCATGGATTGAAGACAACGCGACGTATACGCATCGCAAGAACCATGACGCGGATAACTGCGGCATTTGGGAGTTTGTTGTGAATACCTGCTGCATTACCGATGAAGATTGTGATGTATCAATCGAAGATGTGCCGCAAGAAATCAGGGGGGCGGTCCGAGAGGCCATTGATAATGGCGCAGCCTATATTCTGTTTCATCAAGGCACCTAAGCAGCTGCCTAAGATGTAATTTAGCCCCCTGATAGATTTGGTTCTATCGGGGGATTTTGTGTTAAATTGCTGATGAAACAGAGGAAAGCAAATGTTGTATTAAGCATATCCAAGCGTTATTCACAAAATCTGTGGATAAAAGGAAGCCTATAATGAAAGTGAGATTTTTGTGTGCAGTAGCTCTTGCGAGTTCACTCAGTGCCTATGCCGCAGACGGTGGAATAGATCTGAAAAAATCTTTTACCCAATTGGATTGCTCTGAGACTAAACCCGTTGGTAAACAGCTCGGCTATCAGTCTGATTTTGATGATGGCAGTCGCTCAAGATTGTTCTATCCCTTCGTGAAGGCTTTTGGTGGTGTTCATCGTGAGTTTAGTTTGCTGAGCGGGTACAACGATGACCGCTCTCAAACTGCCGATTACTTTTATACACAGATAGGGACATCACGCGTCAGGTATTTTGAAACTACGGCCAATTTTAATTCTGAGTACGGGGCTAACAAAGTACCGCTATACTGCTTCGAGATAGAACGCGCTTATATTTTTCCAAAAGTCTAATCCACCAGATCTGAAATTTGCCAGAAATTCAATCATTGGTAGCCTATTCACAGTAACTAACCCAATGAGGAAAAATAGATGGAAACTCAATCAGTAGACCCAAGAGAAGCGTTTGTTAAAGAAATCACTGGTGAGTCAGATGTTGCTAACTGCTCTTCTTCAGACTACGAAAGGATAGAGGATGCGTTTATTGATGGCGCAAGCGAAATGGGGAAATACCTTGAACAATGTGAAGCACTTCGAGCGGCAGGCTTTACTGAGCTGGCTGACAGCCTAGTCACGTTAGACAATCATCGCCAAGCCTTCGATTGGGCGCGTGAAAACCTCTAATGCCTTTGAGCATCCCTTCTAATTAATACCCGCTTAGTGCGGTTTTTTTATTGCCATTAAGCATGATAAAAGGCGCTTAATCGCGCCCTTATTCTGAATAATCCAGCAGTGTAATAGAGGCTTATTCTTCTTGTAGACAATGCTCACAAGCATTACAGCTAAAACAGTATCGGCAACCGCATCCTGCGCCACCTTCGCTCACTCCGCAATCACAGCAATTGAAGAGAGAACTACAGTCCCACTTGCCGGATTGATTAAGGCATTGAGTGCTGTCACCTTCGCTCTTTGTTACTGGCCCTAGGATATTCATCGTCATCTTGTACGCTCCTGCTTTGAGTTTCTAGCAGCTTCTCTCACAGATTCCAAACGACACAAATTTCTAGGGAATCTCTCAAACGGGGACTGATGTTGTTCTGATGGCTCAAGTACGACAGCTCCGGGACGCGCTTTACCCCAGGCTGACAACTCTGTTAGGCGATTACATGGGAATTGTGATTTTGGCCAATGCCCGGATAGACATGAAGCGATGTTGAGATGTGTGTTAAGCACTGACATTGATACGAGTATTTTAGTCCGGGACATCTCCTGCTCCGGGACATGATTTCCCTAGGCTGACAACTCAGTAAGGCGTTAACGTGTTTTGAGTGGGGACGCGGCGATTAGTTTAAGTAGGGGAGGGCTAAATTCAATCTTTGATTCGGTGGAATCACGCTAAAAATATTAAAGTTAACCCTTTACATTCAGGTTGTTAGGTGTGATTTAGCTTGGTGCAAATTTGTAGGAATTTGAATGGAAGATGTGACTTCTCACCGCCCTATCGGACGATGCTTCTTATTTCGTTAGCCGTTGCTCGATAGTATCGAGACTTACGCAGCTTCCATAAGCAGAGACGACCGTCCAGCCGCCTTTAATTCCAGAATGCCTTTATCTCGGATATTTAGGGCGGCGTTTAAGTCGCGATCAATATCTGTAGTGCCGCAAGATGGGCAGTTCCACTGACGAACCGATAAGGGCATATCATCCATTTTATGACCGCAACAATGGCAAGTCTTAGAGCTGGCGTACCACTGATCGAGCTTTATTAGATGCTTGCCTTGCTCTTTCAGTTTGTATTCCAACTTAACGACAAAGCTATGCCATGAGGCATCCGCTATATGTTTCGCCAGTTTGCGGTTTTTCATCATGTTTGCCGATTTCAATGTCTCAACTATCACTGCTTGGTTTTCGTCAACGAGAGTTCGAGAGAGTTTGTGTTGAAAATCGGCACGAGCATTAGCTACTTTTTCATGGCATTTAGCAACTCGCAGTCGAGCTTTCGCACGATTGGCACTGCCTTTTGCTTTTCTGGATAGCTGACGCTGCTTACGTCTGAGATTCTTCTCAGCACGTTTTACAAATCTTGGGTTGGCTGTCTTTCTGCCGTTTGACTCAATGGCAAAATGAGAAAGACCCAGATCAATACCTGTCACTTTGTTCACAGTATGAATTGGGCTAGGAGCGTCCACAGCATCATCCGCAAGGATTGATGCGTAGAACTTACCTGTTTTACTCATGCTCACGGTGATGCTTTTAACTGTACCCACAATCTCACGGTGAATATTCGCCTCTACTGGCTTCATTTTCGGTAGTTTGATTGCGCCATCGAGTACCTTTACGCCTACACAATGGTAACTCGATTGTTTTCCATGTCTGCGTTTGAATTGTGGATATTTGGCTTTCAACTTTGGATTAAAGAAGTTATCAAAGGCTTGGTGAAGATTAATCACCGATTGCTGCAAAGCAATTGAATCATATTGCTTCAACCAATGATATTTTCGTGATTTCTTTGCAACCGAAAGCAGTGGCTTTATATCCTTTTTTTGGACTCAATGTGACACCATGTTTGCGGTACATGTAAGACTTTAAATGTAGAGCTTTGTTATACGCAAAGCGCACAGCCCCAAACTGAGCAATTAAAAACTCAGCTTGTTCTGGCGTTGGATAAATGCGTACTTTCGTTGCTCTTAACATTTCAGTGCTCATCTATATAATACCATTATAATATTGGCTTAGATGGAACTTGTAAAGTGAGTGTACGCAACAAAGAATTACTTCAAGACTACCTTAAAAAAAGGCACAGCGTGAGCAAGTTGGTTGTTCATCTAGTGTTTACAACGAAATACAGACGCAAGTTGTTTACGGGAGTTATGATCGAGCAATTAAGAGAGGCTTTTGAGTCAGCTTGTGTAAAACTTGAATGTGAATTGATAGAAATGGATGGAGAACAGGATCACATTCATTTACTGATCTCATACCCTCCGAAACTTTCAATTAGCGTAATGGTTAACAACTTGAAAGCAGTTTCATCTCGCATGTTGCGACGACAAAATACGCACCTTACGAGACAGAGTAAAAGCTCCGCTCTATGGTCTCGTTCATACTTTGCTTGCACTGCTGGCGGTGCAACAATTGAAACATTAAAAGCCTATGTAGAGAGTCAATCGACTCCAGATTAAGACGCTATCGCGTCTTACGCCTTATATCCCCGCCCTCATCGGGCGAGGGTTTACGGCGAAATTGCTAAAACGGAACCTATCGGTTCCGTCTGCGGCTTGTATCTCTTAAGAAAGCACGCACTCAATGCCTTTCTTATCAATCATATTAAGCAATCTTAGCGCGGCACCCTGTGGCTTAGACTTTCCCTGTTCCCACTTTTGAACGCTCTCGTTGCTCATATTCAGAATCGTAGCTAGGACACCTTGGCTAATGTGCTCACGCTCTCTTAGATTCTTTATTCGCTCTGCTGTCATTTCATCTAGCTTTGCGCTGAGTGCGAGCGCATCGATTTTTCGCATGGTTAGCTGATCCATCGTGCCATTTTTAGCTAAACGCTGAGCCAGTTTGTGCATTCTATCTAAGCGTACATCAGTCATATAGAACCTCTCTTAACTCACCACTTTTGATGATATAAGTAAGACCATCATCACTTCCCTCCTAATAACTAAGGTAAAGAATACTATAGTTTTTGTTGTTCAATAAATGGCAGAGTCGAATAAAATGGAGGCAATCCTAATGTTGGGGCTTAACACAGATGGGGTTGGCTTTATTTCGAGGATGCCCCATTATTGGTTTCGTCTAACAAATTTGCGATTTCAATCAGTCGCAATTTACCCAAATATAACTCATGTGACGTTAATAATAGTTATGCGGTGAGAGTGAAATTTTAATTGGATTGGTAAGTCGCTTCGGGACAGAAGCGACTTAGGCAAGAGTCACCCATTGGCATTTGCTATGCGCTACATCGGTAACTCTATAGGTGTTGAGTCTGCTTCTTCTCCCATCATCATATTGTAGTGTGAGAGATGGCCAGCATAATCAAAGACTTTTTTGAACACAGATATATATAACTCTGTTGAGTCATCTGGATGCTGAATATAAAGGTCGTCTGGGAGACAGTGGGAACCATCATTAATCCAATACATTAGTGAGTTGCAAATTTGTTGCTCCTGCAAATTTTCAAATTTTGATAATATATCGTCATCACTAAAGCGTCCGAGAATCTTGAAGTAGTTCTCAATTATTCTACGCATCGTGTTTTGGATGGTAATACCGGAGTTTGCATTTCGTTCTTTTAACTCACGCCAGAGTAATTCGTATGATGATTCAATAGGATTCTTTTGTTCGTATGCGCTTACACTAGTGACATTGTTAGCTTTTCTTAAGATCCAAAAATTTGTGTCCTTACAGCCATTTGAACGACCATTTTGAAATGAAGCCTCTTTATGGAAATACACATTGTGAGTCAATAAGATAAGTTGCTTTATACTGGACTCTTGATCTGTTTTGATTTCTCGAATGAGGTCTTTAACCAGAGCACTAACAATATAAAGTACGTTGCTATCAAGACTTGATATTGGATCATCGATAACTACAACCCGATCTTCAGCTATTTCTTCTTCGGAAAACGAACCACGGGTTAGTTGATAGAAGTAGAGGAAAGTAATGAAGGTTACTTCTCCTTCACTCAAAGTATCTTGAGCTTGTTCTCCATCTAGGCGTTCAATACTGTAATGGTTCGGAAGAGTTGTTGATGGGGATATTTTGAAGTTAAGGAAGCCAAATCCAACCAACAACCTATTTATTTCATCGACTGTAGGTTGGACACTTGTCATATTTCGACTCAGATCTTTAATATCCCGTGTTAGCCCAGATTCCTTAGTTCTTCTTTGGGTAAGGTTTTCAGATATCTTTGTGACAGCTTTATTTCGTCCTTTAGTTCCTTTGTTGTACTTCTTTAAGTCGTCTTCTATTTGATTCGTTAAGAATCGCCAAATCTCTTGAATAAAAACAGCTAGAGAAGAGTCGAAGTCTCGGGCTAGTTTGTTATGTTTATTCAGGGTGTCGTTTGCTTCTTTAATTAAGCTGTTAAGTTTAGCTATTTCCGCTCTGGAGCTTGTAACATTTACTTGTAAGCTCGCTTTTTCAGATTTTGAAACGAACTCTAAGTGATTAGACTTTATGATGTTCTTTAGGGAGGTTAAATGAGTTTGATATAGGTCAGTATCGAGCTTCGTATCGGTATTTTTCTTCTCCGTATCCAGAGTGTTTTGAAATTCTTCAAGAAGACTATCTGTCATACTCCGGTATGAACGTTCCAATGTTTTGACCTGTTCAATGTCTCTTAAGAACGTGTCATCAAAATATCTTTCAAGTTCTTTTTTAAACTCATCATCAATCGTATTCTGTTGGCAGAATGGGCAACGAGAGTCTGATCCTATGTAATTTCTACCTTGGTTTACCCAGTCATTATTACTGAGGTGCGAGATTAGCTCTGAAATTGCAACATCGGATTTACCAATAATTACTTTTGACCAAATACTATCTTCTTCTATCGTTGGAAGGGTTGTGCTAGTTGAAGAGCTGAGTAAAGGGTAAACAGGTGGTCTCTCTCCCAGTAAGGTTTTGCCTTTTGTTTGTAATTCTTCTAGTGATAAGAGTGCTGTAGAACCCGTGTTAGTTAGCTCTGAAAGCATTTTGTCTCGGAATCTTGCCTTACTACCAATGGAGCCTGTTAACGCAGAGCGAAATTCGGATTCATAAGATTTAAAGACTTTCCAGCAACGTTCAGTTATATCATTCTCTGCATCATTAGTGGCATCCGTCTGCTGATTTAAACTAACAATAAGGCGTGCAATCTGATCTTGTTCATTTTGCAATGATGCTTTTTTTTCTTTGATGGAATCAATCTGTTCTTTTGTCGCTTGGCCAAGCGTGAAAACACCAGCGATATCACTAGAGCCAAAATTCTTTTCTCTGAATGCTTTGTTATAAACTAGAGTGCCTAATGGTCGCTCGTTTTCCCATATGATTTGGCAGTGCTGATACTTGTCATCATTGGGTTGACTTAAGTAAGTTGATGCAGTGGTTTTGCCGCAACCATTAGCGCCATAGATGAAATTGATCTTTTTTAGGTCAGACAAATGAACACCTGAAGCATTGTATGTTGCAACGTTTGCTAATTTTAATGAGCGTATCACTGCACACCTACCTCTCTGAGAAGTTAATATTAAATCTTGGGAAGATACCCTAGGTCTCACAACTCTCCGAAATCCTTAGTGCATCCTCGATCTCGACACCAAGGTATTCAATCGTGCTTTCTAACTTAGCATGACCAAGAAGTAATTGAATAGCGCGTAAGTTCTTGGTTTTGGCATAAATTAATGATGCTTTGGTTCGCCGTAACGAATGGGTTCCGTACTGACTGATGTCTAAGCCAATATCACCAACCCAATGATTTACCAGTGTCAGGTAATAGTGATAAGACAGGTGCTGACCTTTCCGGCGGTGACTTGGGAACAGGTAATCCGCTGCTTAAAGTTCGTTTATGAATATCCATTGTGATAACGGTTGTTGCGTTTTTGGTGTGATTTCAAACTGAACTTCTCTCCGGGTTTTCTGCTGTCGGACTGTAGTTCTGGATAACACCAAACCGCTGCGATAAACGTCTCTAACCTTAAGGTTGAGCAAATCACAAGAACGTAGCTTACTGTCTACTGCCAGATTAAACAGCGCCAGTTCTTCTAAACGTTCTTCCAATTCCAGCCGGATTCGTATCCGCCAGATATCCTCTAATTTAAGTGCTTTTTTCTACCCAACTCGTAGGCCTTTGTTCCACGCTTCCATAATATGTCCTCTTTTTCATAGAAAACATTTAAAGTAAGGCACAATCCAATGAAAACGTGCCAATTTCGCGGTATGATTTTCTAACTCAAACGTCTTAAAAGTTGCCAGAAATGAACGAACTAGAACAAGAATTCCTAAAAGATTTAGAAAAGAAGCTGTGGAATGCCGCAGATAAGCTCAGAGCAACGCTAGACGCTTCGCAATACAAACATGCTGTATTGGGTCTAATCTTCGTAAAATACGTCTCAGACGCCTTCTCAATGCGTCAGGAAGAGATTAAAGCTGACCTCACTAATCCAGAACATGAGTATTATCTTGATCCGGCTGATTTCTCTGAAGACGAATTGGCAGAAGAGATCGCAGCCGAACTGGAAGTTCGCGATTTCTACACTGAGAAAAACGTATTCTGGTTACCAACTGAATCTCGTTGGAAGTTCCTGCAAGACAATGGCCCGATGGTCATTGGTGGTGCCGATTTGGTCATTGATGGTAAGACGAAAAAAATCACGTCTGTTGGACATCTGATTGATAATGCACTGGAAGGCATTGAGCGCGACAACCAGAAACTAAAAGGTGTTCTCAACAAACACTACGCCTCGCTAAAAATTGATCAGGCAAAACTTAATGAGTTGATTAACCTAATCGCGACTATTCCATTCAATCATAAGTCTCTTAACAGCAAAGATATTCTTGGTCATATTTACGAATACTTCTTAGGCCAATTTGCGCTTGCTGAAGGTAAGAAAGGCGGCCAGTTCTACACGCCAGCCTCCATCGTTTCGCTGATTGTTGAAATGATTGAACCGTTTGAAGGTCGAGTGTATGACCCTGCAATGGGGTCTGGTGGCTTCTTTGTGCAATCAGAGAAGTTCATTGAGCGCAGAGCGAATCAAAAAGAAATCGACCCGCTAACGCAAAAGCAAAGAATCTCGATTTACGGACAGGAATACAACTACACCACATGGCAGCTTGCTGCGATGAATATGGCAATTCGTGGCTTGGATTACGATTTCGGTAAAGAGCCTGCCAGTACCTATACCAACGACCAGCATCCTGATTTACGTGCTGATTTCATCATGGCGAACCCGCCCTTCAACATGAAAGAGTGGAATACTGGTGTTGATGATAACGATCCACGTTGGGTATACGGCACACCACCATCAGGTAACGCAAACTTTGCTTGGATGCAGCACATGCTTTACCACCTTGCACCAGATGGTTCTCAAGCCTTGTTACTTGCCAATGGTTCGATGAGTTCAACCACCAACAACGAAGGTGAAATTCGTGCGGCCTTGGTCGAGAACGATTTGGTCGAGTGTATGGTTGCGCTTCCGGGGCAACTGTTTACCAACACCCAGATCCCTGCCTGTATCTGGTTCTTAGCCAAAAACAAAAAGGCTCGTACCGATAAGTCAGGTCGTAAGCTGCGTGATCGCAAAGGTGAAGTGTTATTTATTGATGCGCGCAACCTTGGCTATATGAAAGACCGCGTTCTGCGTGATTTCACCCAAGATGATATCCAGAAAGTCGCTGACCTTTACCACGCTTGGAAAACAGGTGCGGAAGTAAATGGTATCGCTTATGAAGACCAAGCAGGCTTCTGCAAATCAGCAACTTTGGAAGAGATTAAGAAACACGATTTTGTTCTAACTCCGGGACGTTACGTTGGTGCCACAGAAGAGCTGGACGACGGCATTCCATTCGGTGAGAAGATGGCAACGCTAACCTCCAAGTTGAGCGATCAGTTTGCCGAGTCAGCCACGTTAGAAGCAGAGATCAAGAAGAACCTAGCGGGGTTGGGTTATGACCTGTAGTTGGCCTACTGTAACTTTAGATGAGTGTGCATCATTTCAAGAAGGGTATGTAAATCCTACTCAGAAAAAAGAACATTACTTTGATGGGCCTGTAAAATGGCTTCGTGCTGTTGACTTAAACAACGGCTCGATACGCAATACCTCTAGGACGTTGTCTGAAGAAGGGTTCAAAAGTGCAGGAAAAAGTGCATTACTATTTGAACCCGGAACTTTAGCCATAAGCAAGTCAGGTACTATTGGTCGTATTGGAATTCTCGAAGACTACATGTGTGGTAACCGCGCAGTTATAAACATCAAAGTTGATAAAGATAAGTGTGACAATTTGTACATTTTTTATGTACTTTTGATGAGTAGAAGAGTTATAGAAACGCTTGCTGTTGGTAGTGTTCAAAAAAACCTATATACGTCTGCGTTAGGCTCCCTAGAGTTAAGACTTCCGCCTTTGCAAGTTCAAGCAGCTATCGCGAAGCAGTTGTCTGATTTAGATAAAAAAATCGATTTAAACACACAAACCAATCAAACCTTAGAGGAAATGGCACAGGCCATATTCAAGTCATGGTTCGTTGATTTTGATCCAGTCAAAGCCAAAATGAATGGCAAGCAACCAGAGGGTATGGATGCGGCTACTGCCTCGCTATTCCCTGAAAAGCTAGTTGAGTCTGAGTTGGGTTTGATTCCAGAAGGTTGGGATGCGGTTCAAGTTGGTGACATCGTACAACGATTAAAACCAAAGAAACGCTATACCAAGAAGCAAGTTGAGCCTTATGGTAAAACGCCTGTTTATGAACAAGGCGCAAGTATTTTGCTAGGTTTTCATAACGATGACGCAGGCTTTGATGCTTCTCCAGAAGACCCTGTTTTCATTTTTGGTGACCACACCTGTATCACACACTTATCTTGTTCAAAGTTCGATATATCCTCGAATGTAATTCCTCTTAAGGGTAGCGTTAGACCAACGATTTGGACTTACTATGCGATCCAAGGAAAGCAAGAGTTTCAAGAGTATCGACGTCATTGGTCTGAGTTTATTATCAAAGATGTTGTGCTACCTCCGGTGGAATTAGCGGAGAAGTATGCTGAATTAGTAACAACTAAATACTTGATGATGGAGTCGCTGAAACGTCAGTCTAAAGAGCTAGAGCAGCTACGAGATACCTTGCTTCCTAAATTGCTTTCCGGCGAAATCGAGTTAGGAACAAGCGAAGAATTGGTTGAGGCTATCTAATGGCAACCCGAGTAGAAATGATTATAGAAACGCTTAAGGCGCATCCTGAGCAAAAATTTACTGCTCGGGATTTAGCCAAAGTGTTCATTGAACGCTATCCAGTCGAGATGGCAGAAAAGCAAACCAATCCAAGATATGACACCACTGAAAAGTTAATCGCACAACTTGCGGCCGAAATCGGTGGTGAGCGCACAGTTGCCGCAAAAAAAGTGTGTCCTAATGTGGCAACAAGGGATAAACCGAGACCTCGTATTTATTTTTGGAATGCGAATCCTGAACTGGACACGGTCGAATTGTCGACAGATAGTGAAGATACCGATGTTCCAGAAGTGAATACGCCTCTCGCTGTTCAAAACTTCAGTGAACATGATTTATATCCATTATTAATCGAATTTTTAAATAAAGACCTTGGGCTGTATTGCCAGCGCATTGATGAACGAAAGTCGAAAAACTCACATGGGAATGGCGGGAACCATTGGTTGCACCCTGATGTAGTGGCTCTTGAGCCTCTCGACCAAGGCTGGGATGAAATTGTG
Source organism: Shewanella sp. ANA-3 (assembly GCF_000203935.1). Taxonomy (GTDB): domain Bacteria; phylum Pseudomonadota; class Gammaproteobacteria; order Enterobacterales; family Shewanellaceae; genus Shewanella. Next base: position 116,717 of record NC_008573.1, read on the forward strand.
CGCAGTTGTGTACGTAGCGGCAATCATAGCTCGGTTCGTTTATGGTCGTTTGAAGTTAAAAGCACCTGACGAAAGGTAACGTGCGCAAATACTTCTTCCAAGCGGTTTCAAATTCTAGCTGGGCAAACTTTGGTTACTTGGTTGCAACAGGCTTAAACAGTGACGTTGAAGCAGAACTCCAAATGCTATCCAGCCTACATGGTATTGGCGTGCTTATTCTCGACACCGAGTCACTTTTTGATAGCCAAATACTTATACCAGCCCAAGAACGCAATAACGTAGATTGGCAGTCGGCTAATAGAATTGTCGCGGAGAATAGCGATTTTCATCACTACATCGAACAGGTTGGGATCTACAACCAAACAGGTCGTTTGATTCATAGTGCTTGGAATAAATAATAAGGAAGAGAGTGGTCATGATCACAGAAGACCAACTAGAGCAGCTCTGCCTTGACTGGTTTACAGACCAAGGTTATCTATACAAAAATGGCTACGACATCGCCCCTGATGGCGATTCACCAGAGCGTGATGATTACCACCAAGTCGTGCTGAAGCAGCGCTTGCTTGAGCGTTTAGAGGTATTAAACCCTGAACTACCACAAGAGAGCTTGGATGTGGTGGTGAATACGGTAAGTACGCCAGACACGCCAGTACTGATTAAAAGCAACCGCGGTTTCCACAAATACCTGATTGAAGGTGTACCTGTTGAGTACACCGTGTATGAAGACGGGGAAACGAAAACCAAGCACACCCACGCACGCTTAATGGATTTTACCAATCCAGATAACAACGAGTTTCTGGTGGTGAATCAGTTCACCATTACAGGAAAAAAAGGCAACCGTCGCCCTGATGTAGTGGTGTTCATTAATGGTTTGCCGATTGCGGTTATCGAGCTGAAAAACCCAGCCGACGAACATGCGGACATTTGGCATGCTTACAACCAACTGCAAACCTACAAAGATGAAATTCCTGATCTGTTTGTTTTCAACGAATCTTTGGTGGTGAGTGATGGTTGGACGGCGCGTGTTGGCTCTCTCACCGCAAACAAAGAACGTTTTTTACCATGGAAAACTGTTTCTGGTGAAGACGATAAACCGCTCTGGGATTATCAGCTTGAAACCATGGTTAAGGGTTTCTTCAAGCCTGATTTACTGCTTGATTACATTCGTTACTTTGTCTTGTTTGAAACTGACAACGACACTGTCATCAAGAAAATTGCTGGTTACCACCAGTTCCATGCCGTGCGAGCGGCAGTCGAAGCCACAGTGCGAGCGAAACAGGCCGATGGCGAACTGCCTTTAGTCGCTGAAAGCATGGGGCAATACCAAGTTCAAGCGACAAAAGGCTTAGATAAAATCAAGCCCGGAAGTGGTAAAGCGGGTGTGGTTTGGCATACGCAAGGCAGTGGTAAAAGTATCTCTATGGTTTGCTACGCAAGCAAACTATTGCAACAGCCTGCGATGAACAACCCAACGATTGTGGTGGTGACAGACCGTAATGATCTTGATGGTCAGCTTTTTAATACCTTTGGTATGGCGCATGAAACGCTTAAACAAGTGCCATCGCAAGCGGACGGGCGTGATAAGCTGCGTGAGCTGCTGCTCTCTCGTCAATCTGGCGGCATCATCTTTACCACCATTCAAAAATTTGCCCTACTTGCTGAAGAAACAGAGCACCCAGTGTTATCAACGCGTGCCAACATCGTTGTGGTATCGGATGAAGCGCACCGCAGTCAGTACGGTAACAAATCAAAGTTAGTGGACGTTAAAGACGCTAATGGCAATGTCATCTCACAAAAGTTTGTTTATGGTTACTCCAAATACATGCGTGATGCGCTGCCAAATGCATCGTTCATTGGCTTTACGGGAACACCCATTGCCATGGACGACAAAGACACTCGTGGCGTATTTGGTGAGTACGTTTCTATCTATGATATTCAAGATGCGGTCGATGATGGTGCTACGGTGCCAATCTACTATGAGTCTCGCTTAGCCAAGCTTGATATCAACCAAGCTGAAATCGAGCAGCTTAATGACCAAATCGAAGATGAGATCGGTGAGGATGAAGAGACTGCGAGCCGTGAGAAAATCAAATCTCAATGGGCAACGCTTGAAAAGCTCGTCGGTGCTGAGCCACGTATCCAACAAGTAGCTCAGGACTTAGTGAATCACTTTACCACGCGTACCGAAACGTTTCCCGGCAAAGCCATGATTGTGGCGATGAGTCGTGAAATCTGTGTCGATCTCTACAATGCGATTGTTGCTATCAAGCCAGAGTGGCACAACGATGACCCTGCTAAAGGGGCTATCAAGATAGTCATGACAGGAAGCGCATCTGATAAACCTAAGATGCAGCCGCACATCCATGATAAGAAAACCAAGAAGCTCTTTGAGGCGCGATATAAAGATACTCAAGATGAACTTCAATTGGTGATTGTTCGTGATATGTGGCTAACAGGCTTTGATGCGCCGTGTTGCCATACCATGTATGTCGATAAGCCAATGAAAGGTCACAACCTGATGCAGGCTATCGCACGCGTAAACCGCGTTTTTAAAGACAAACCGGGCGGTCTGGTGGTTGACTATATCGGCATTGCTAATGAGCTTAAAAACGCACTCAAAACCTACACCAATAGCCAAGGTAAAGGGCAACCAACCGTCGATACTGCTGAAGCCTTTTCGGTACTGATGGAAAAGGTTGATATCGTTCGTGGCATGTTTGCGACTCCAGTTGATGGCAAGGTTTTTAACTATCGTCCTGACTTTGAAACTGATGCGCTGCGTTTACTGCCCGGTGCGGTAAACCATCTATCAGGTTTGTCACACACAGATAGCAAAGGCAAAGAAGTACGCGATGGCAAACGTCGATTCCTCGATGTGATGGCTGCGTTAGGTAAAGCGTATTCATTGTGTAATACCATGGATGAAACGCGTGGTTACAAGAACGAAATTGCCTTCTACTCTGCGATTAAAGCCGCGTTTATGAAGCACTCTACCGTTGATAAAAAGCGTACGGATGAAGAGCGCAATACGGCTTTGAAGCAGATCCTCGACAATGCTGTGATCGCTGATGGTGTTGATGATATTTTCTCAATGGTTGGTTTAGATAAGCCTAACATCGGTTTGCTTTCTGAAGAGTTCTTAGAAGACGTTAAGAACATGAAAGAAAAGAACCTTGCTGTTGAGCTGCTTGAGAAGCTGCTGCGTGATGAAGTCAAAGCTCGGATGAAGAACGATGTGGTGCAAGAGAAAAAATACTCAGACCGCATTTTGACGACATTAAACAAGTACCACAACCGTAGCATCGAAACAGCTCAGGTCATTGAAGAGCTAATTCAATGGGCAAAAGAGATGCAAGAAGATGCGGAGATGGTAGATAAGCTCAACCTTTCTGTGGATGAGATGGCGTTCTACCGTGCTTTGGTTGAAAACGAGTCCTCAGTTCGGGAGCTTGGCAACGATGATTTACGCAACTTAGCGATTGAACTTACTCAGCAACTTCGTAAATCTGCAACGGTTGACTGGCAAAAGCGCGAAAGCGTTCGCGCTCGTATGCGTAACCTAGTACGCCGACTGCTGCGTCGATGGAAATATCCACCTGATTCCGCAGAGGAAGCCATCAAGCTTGTGTTAGAACAAGCAGAGGTTCTAGCTGACGGCTGGTATAAGTAATAACAAAGGCTAGGTTTATACCTTGCCTTTTGAATATCTATGCACTTTTCATTTGATTAAAAATCAACGAGCCGCTCTTTTCGGTCAAAAATAGTAATCAAAATGGAATAAATTAGAGCTAATGATCTAAGTAATTTCTGTCCCAAAGTTACTTAGAATTGCCGTTGTGGTGTTGGGGGTTGTTTTGGTGAGCTTGCTCTCTGTACAAAGAAAAGAGGCTGACGTTCCAGCCTCTTTTAACTATCCACACTGTAATTGTATATTTAGCTCTTAACGCTTGGTTTAAGTCACATTCCCTTTCGCCTGAAGATATTGAATTAAAGGCGCATAATCGCCGGCATCAGCTTGGCGTAAGCTCGCAATGTACTCACCCCGCTCTTGGCTTTGTTTATCCAAATCTGTATTGGACCAAACTAAAGGCTTTTGTTTGAGTAGTACCATTCGTATGTAGTCCGTCATCACTCGCGAGTGACGTCCGTTGCCGTTAGGAAAAGGGTGAATTTTAACTAACCTGTGCTGTATCCGAGCCGAGAGTTCTAGGCTGTCATAGTGTTCAAACTCAATCCAGCATTTGATGTCTTCCAGTAAGTTGTATAAATCTGGCCGGATATTCAGCGGATCGACACCAATGTTCAACTCTCGGTGGCGGTAGCTGCCGGCCCATTCCCACACATCACCAAGCAAACGTTGATGCAACTCTTCCACAAACGCCATAGAAAGAATGTCATCCATGCTGGTTTTAGGCGTCGTGGATAACCAACTCAACCCTTGTAGTATGTTGGCATTTTCAAGCTCATTAAGCTCTTCGCGAGTCGTGATGTGATCAAATTTCAGCCCGGCAACATCATCGGCATTTAGTTGGGTTGCACCCTCTGGTTCAACAAACAGACTCATTGGTATTTCTCCTGCAAACTGACTTTCCACAAATCTCGGGTGCTGCCCGTTTTAATTTCATTGGCTAATTGAACCAGCGCTTGCTGTTGTTGCTCTGAGGTTAACTGCTGTGCTTCTAAAAACATCGATTGGTGGCTCATGGCCAAACGCTGCTTGGCCAACTCCATAGCGCGCGCTTCTATCATGTCATCAATCGACTGACGCGGAACAATCGCATAAACCAGTTCGGCATCGAGCCCGGTCGCCAGTTGTTTAAGTTGTTTGAGTGTGATGGTTTCATCAGCTTCTTTACGCTCCAATATGGAGACCTGATTACGAGAGAGATTAAGACGTTCACCTAATTGCGCGCCCGACATCCCCAAGGCCTCACGGATACTGCGCACCCAACCATTTTTCGGCGGTTTAGGCACAGATAAACCGAGTAAAGCGCTGATTTTTGCTTTGACTTGCTTGAGTGCAACGGCATAGACACCGGATTTTTTCATAATTTTGTATCTCAAATTAAATACGCTACAGTGATAATGGTATCTAATTTCGCATACATTATAAAGATTGTTGTATCTATTTTTTAATACGCGGCAAGGGGGAGTGTATCGATTATAAAATACATTACTTATTTGGCTATCTGTTTATTGGACAATGGTCGTGTCAAATTCATCTTGGAAGTGCAAACGTCTTCGGCAGCGCTAGAATGGGAAGTGAACGGTTTAGGTTGATTTAGAATGGGGATTGTTTCGGGAAAGTACACAATCCAGACTTTTGCTCTGAATGATTTCTGTCCAAACAGCGCCTGAGAGACGCTGGCTTAGGTAGGGACGTAAACGTTTTAGAAATGGCGCGTACTCTGATCGTTGCCATTTAAGTATGTGACTTAACCTTGGCAAAAAGTACGTCTTAATTTATGATTAAACTTTAAAACCCTTACTCTATGGGCTTCTGTCGTTACTTTATTGTTGTCATATTTTATGTCATAAAAGCTATTTGGAATCGTTCAAAATATAACCTAATAGGTCATAAAACAGCTATCTAAAACACTCCACCGTCACGAGATTTATCTCATTACTTTTTGTCTCGTGAGATTTTACGTTCGTACCAAACAATTAAAATTTGACATGATCATAGCATTTGCCTCAACTTCATCACACTGCCAAATTTCCGCTAACTGCTTAGTAGCCAAATCAACTTCCCAAGGAAAAAGTGGTTTAGTTAAATGTTTAGCAAATGGTCCATCTGTCTCTGTCAGAATACGGTGACGGGGAATTATTGAAGCAAATTCAACTCCTTTTTTAGTACTGAGCATTGCTGGCCCAACTGAAAACCAACAGCCAATATCTATCGCTCTCATTAGTTGGCTTTTTGTCCCAGTAAACCAGTGCAATACAGGGATACCGTCAATACCAGTAAGTTCATTCAATACTTCTACTGCACTGGCACGGCTGTGAATGCTCATGATCCGTCCGCCTGCATGATTAACAGATCTGAGTATATGGCGAAATACCTTTAGCTGAACGTCCCAATGCTCTTTAAAACCACTACTTCCATCGAGTCCTATCTCTCCCACGTACTTAGCTTCCGAAAGTAATGCATCAAAAAGTTCTAACTCATGTGATCTTTGATGTGCGATTTGCGGATGAAGGCCTAAAGCAGTGCGAATTCGATGGTAATTATTTTCAAGCCTCTTACTGCCTTCCCAGGCCCTGGGAGTTGTTGTCACGGATAACACGTAGGTTCCACGATGTTTACACTCCTGAGCCACTTTGAATGGATCGGGATAAAGATCAAGATGGCAATGCATATCTATGCTCACAGGACACGTTCTGCTTTCAGGAAGGTTTCTACCTCATCAAGGCCATTCAGAAAGACGGCTTTAAAATCTTCGAATACTGACACGGGAAGTGGGCCGCTATCTGCAATCCAAGCCCCTGCATTCCTAGTTGTTTTCTGTGTAACAGCAATCCGCATGGCAAGAAGGTCATCTCTTCGATCCGTCTCCTTTAAAACATCAGCTAAGAAATTAAAGGAATATTCTGTATTTTCACTAATTCCTCCGGCATAGAGCGCTGCTCGCCGAATAATGCAAGGCACGCATACTCCGCATTGCTGATTCCAACGCTTCCAATGACTACACGAGACCGTATTATCCACTATTTTTGCCAGCAAGAGCTTATTTTGACATTCAGTGACCATCTGACCTTTAGTCTTAAATTGATAGCGATTGACTATTCGGCATGGAATTTCCGCCGCTTCAAAAATCCGTTGGATACTTTCAATAAAATGTGGATGTGTAGTTCGAGTACTCAGAGTACCGATACGTCGTGGCGTCAATGGAGCATTTAGTGAAATAAAGCCATTCTCAGGCACAAAAAGGTCTATTTCATTTTGTTGGGAAACTGTCTTTACCGCACTGGCGCCGACAGCTGCAAACGCAAGAAAATTGAGGCTACGAGTTCGCATAGTAATATCCGTCTCGCCTGTATACAGGTGAGGATCCGCATTGACCTCAAACCGAGAATATTGCCCGTTAAGCGCAGATGCAATCTGGTCTTGGTGTGTTTTATCTCCCTTATAAGCGTGACTTACGAGCAGTGGAGAGCGACCTTCCTTCAATAGATCAATAACCCCGATGGCGGAATCTAAACCACCAGAGAAAAGGCATACAGAGTCAATACCTCTTAGGCTCACTAGCTTGAATCGGTCTCGCTTATGATAAGGGTCTGGAGGTGGATAGCCACCAGATTGAAATTCAAAATCCCACATGTCGCCACTTAGGAAGTGTAAAGCTCTCTCCAGTTCCTTTTTCAATGGAAGCCATCTAGCAGGCTCATATAAGGGTAATTGCATTTTGAATATGCGAGTCCAGCCATCTTCTGCATCTGATCTGCGAACAAAGGTATCTGCAGCAGTTACCGCAAGCGCAATCGTCAGGAAGTCCATAGTCTGGCTTGAAATGCGCACTCCTAGACGCTTAACTTTCTCAATGACAGGGTTTCCGATGACTGATATATCGCCACGAATCTGGCCGCTTAAACCATATAGTTGCACCGGTAATACCCCTTCGGATGCTGAAGGCAGTAACTGGTGGTTGTGATGAAATACTAATTGTGTCACAGGTAAGCCTCCCATTCCTTCCATGCGTCAATGATGGACTGACGTTCAATTTGAGTCATTTGCTGACGGCTTAAGCTCCTCACATTACCAGTAAGCCTAGGAGCCATATGCTTGTCGACTACAACTTTTATTAGCTCGCGTAACTCTGTTTCCGCATGCATCGCCTGAGTAGGGGTGTCAGCTTTATTCCATGCTTTGCCTGAGTCCATTACCATCTGTAGGAAGATGCTTTCCGCCAAATAGCTAATCATAGTGTCTGCTATCACATCATCGGTTATGCATTGAGGGTCAAAGGTCTCAACACCGTCGAGCGCCTCGACTAGAGCATAATTCATCGCCGCACGGATCTTTTCAGAATCCCCGTCCTCAGTTATAAGGGCCTGAGAAATAGCAGAAATAGCCTGTTCGCAAGGTAGACCAGCCAAACTTTTAAGATCAACACTGGCTTCGCCAGGGGCTGCAGGAATTCCCGTTAAAGCTCCGAAGAGTCCTGCACCAGCTTGAGCGACACTTCCCATTCTTCTAGATGCACTCGTACTGCCGCCGCTGGCTGTACGAGCATAATGTCCAATGGCTTTTCTAAAGTCATCTCGATAACCATTAGACACGGCGCTACCTAGAGTTTGTCGAAAAGGCGCGAACCTGCGCGTCTGTGGTGGAGGCAATGGTTGTTGTGGTTGGTCATCCGCCCATGGTGGTACCAGTGGTGAATCGCCCCCAGAGCCAGAGCTGGATTGTGAAGTTCCCATTAAGCGTCCTTATGCCATTTTTCAGTTGTTAGAGAAGCCGCCATCCACGCGGGAGGTTTACCTCCCACATTTAATTCCTGTAAATATCGAACGAAAACTTTGGCTGCTTCGGCTGAGTGCCGTGCCAGCAGGCATGCTCCTGCAAATCCCTTCGGCTGTTTAGTCCAATCAGTAAACTGTCTAAGGTGACTAATAATCCCTTCCATCACAGGTATCTGCTCTTCAAACGGAAGAGTACTTAAAAGCTTTTCTGCAGTTGGGGAGCTGGTATTTTTCGTATTAACTAAAACACTTAAGATTTCTCTCCCTACTGGGGATAGTCCGACTACATAAGCACCAATAGGCATGGTTTCCCGAGACAGGTAAATTGCAGCCCTTAAATCGACACCACTGAGGCGTGGTTCAAGTTGGGCCCATTCAAGAATAAAGGACTGAGTCGTTGGATTGTCAGTCCAAGTCTTTGGGGCATCAGCGGGTATCTGATCACTACCTGCTTCCAACTGTTTAAGAAGTTCGGGAGTTCCCTTTTCTGAATCAACTAAACGATAGAAATCGGCCGTTGCTTTCATGCCTACACATCGCTCGAAGATTACTAGCTTTGTGATGATAGCTTCGTCCAAAGGCATTGTACGGCGTCGTGCAATTTGTGAACGCATTTTAACTACATTCAGCAATCGTTTTACGATCCTGGGGTTCCCGTGGATAATGGGTGAGTTAGCCAGAAGTGGCGCTATCCGGTCGGCTCGGGCAAATGCCTTTGCCAATATGCTATCCTCAGACTCACTGGTCAGCATTAGTGCATCTTGACGGGTTATAGGTTCGTCTTTCCAAGATTGCTGCAGGGCATTTTCCAAGCCTTCTCGGAGTTTTTCGAGCTTATCTTTGGGAAGGCGGAGGTCGATTGCATACAGCATGAACAGGTAAGAACGGATCTCTCGCACACCAGCTTTAGGGACTCGAATCGGAACCTGAATCAGTTTGTCTAGGTAGTCTATCTGGTGTCGGTCCGATGCACCTTTAAAGTAATCTGCTACAGAGGCTCTGATCATTTCTTCATCAGCAGCAATAATGAATGCCGTATTTTCTAGGAAGAGGAACAGCCTGATGGCCTCAAGGGTATTGATAGCATTGGTAGGGAGGCAACGATCGAGATTATCTATAACCACAACCAGTGGTTTGCCTAACTCTTCTAAGATCTCCCCATATTCCTTTCGGAAGGCATCAATCTGTTGAGGAGGGCTTTTCTTCGACTTAGGTTTAAGTAAGCCGCCTGTCTGGCTCTTTACTTCTTTAGCTGTCCCCACTAGATTTTCGTATTCATCCTGATCTTGAATACCGTCAGTAAGATTACGTAAGGCACCAACACCTTTAGAAATCAGACCTCCAGTGGGAATCCCTGCAAATATGGCTGCCCCCTCGGCCAATAAACCCATAGCTCTAAACCCATCGACTCGAGCGAGGAGATTTTTAGTTTTTGTTGCAAGGCCTGCATTTCCATCAGCTGCTTTCGTAAGAGCTGTAGCAATAACCTCAAGGAGGGCTGCTCGTGCATCATCATAGCCTTGATACAGCCAAGCATCGAATTTGATAACAACCCAGTCTTTTTGGTCTTGTTGGAGTTTTTTCTCTATCAATTTTAGAAGGGAGGACTTGCCAGCACCCCAGTTACCGAAAACACCAATGGAAACTGGTAACATGTCGTCTGCGGTGAGAATGTCGACAGCGAGCTGTGAGACTTCTCCAAAATTAAGGTAATCCTTATCGGATTCTGTATCTGACCACAAATTATACTACTCCCTGTAATTACTTCTGTTTAGTAGGTTACCGTAAACTATGAAGATTATATATTAACCAGTAAACATAACTATATTTATTATTTCAATACGTTACGGGTCGTGAGTGATTACGTCAAATTCTAGGTTTGCACCTTATTTAATCCTCACAATATTAGGCTTAACCTCTTGTAATAATTTGTTTTTATCATTGATGTCTAGCAAGTTAAACATGGCCATCAACTGCATAGTTTGCTCAGAGTAGAGCTGATCTAATCGGCTATTGGCTTCAGTTAGTTCGGCCCTATATTTTTCTTTCAAAGCAACTTCTTTTGCCTTTTCCTTTCGAAGCCTGTCTAGCTCAGAATTTACGTTCCGCTTTCTCAAGTTGCCCGAACGTTTGCTTTGTTCAAGCTTGGCCGCTTCAATAGCATCCATGACATCAGGGTAGCGGTAAGCTGCTCCTAGGCTTAATCCTGCTTCTTCTTGAACAGATTTGACGTTAACTTTGTACTTAGAAGTCAATCGCTCTGGTTGCCCATCAACAAGGCGTTGTAAAGCATCTAAAAGTTTTTTCTGAGTTACTTCGGGGTTACGCACTTTAGCCATATCATTGCACCGTTGACGAAATCAGCCATTCTTCTGCTGGTGACTGATACGGTTCAAAGTTTTGATTCATATCAGCCATGATTTTCTCCGCTGCACGTATACGAACTGTGTGAAATGCTGCGATATCTGCTGACAACTCATTCCTAAGTTTTAGAGTTTCTAGGATATTGATGCTTTCGCTTCTTGCAGCTTTTGCGTAGGCAACGCTTTCAATGATCGACCAGTCACAATCTGTACACTCAGATAAATCAATGCCAATCCTCATACTGCATGTATGGTTAATACAGTACATTCCTGGCGCTATGGCATGAATATGTTTTCTACCAGACTTAATCTCTTTCTCAAAGTATGCAGGTGAAATATCTCGGTCGACAAAATTCTCTGAGAACATATGCTTACCCTGACCTCCACCTAATTTTACCCCCTGCATGACTTTGGTTGTTAGATCAGAATACAGTTTAGCTTGCTGCCTTAGTCGCTCTTTTTCTAGGTCGTGATACATTTTTCTGAACGAACTGGCATTTCGCGCATAATACATAGTCATCGCTATCGAGTAATGGCTGAACTGCTGCTTCAACTGAGGATAATCGGCGAGCTGCATTCCAACCAGATAATAAGCTAGAGACCGCCGGAGCTGATGTGGGGTCAGATGCCACCGTTCTCCTATATTGAATGTCTTTTCTGGATCACTACGACGGAGCATTTCAATGTCATCTGAATTTAATACTACAGACAACTGCTCTTCTTTCTGGGTGGTAAATAGTTTAGATAGTGAATGTAAAACTCTGGTAGAGCTGTTAACACTTTTCGGTGTTCTAAAGTTCTTAAATGAATTTAACAGCCATTCCTTTCGTCCGTTTGCTCGGTGCCAACATCTGACAGGTCGGTTTATTGCATTAAGCAATTCATAGGCTATATGACCATTGCGAGTCGTCACATACACATCATTCTGCCCTTGGTAGCCAAGAGTAATTTTCTGTTGTCTGGTATGGAAAAGATGGATGTCAATTCCATCCAACGTGATCACTTGTGCACCAAATTCTGGGGTGATTTGCAGCAATTCATTACTACGCATACCACTCAAACAAAGAACCAAATATCGGCACTTGCTATCGAGTATTCGACAAAATTCTTTTATTTCATGAGCAGAAAAAAATTGCTGGTTTCCGATCGTTATGGCAGGAAGTGGCTCGTAGAAATCTGTTCTAATTACTGGCTCACATTGATTCCATAATATATCCCACTGTTCCGACTCTCCATGATCTACTAACGGCACGCTATGTTTCTTCAGTTCATTGATGAACCTAAAGTATTTTTTATCAGCATTATTAAAAACTTGACCAACACTGCACGTCCCGTTTCGTAGGTTCTGGAGCATGCGATTCGCTTGTGTTTGCTCATACTCAAAGACTGCTTGCACCGCTTGCTCTAACTGGTCTTTATATTTATGCCAGAGTTGTACTTCATTTGTATAAGAGTTTAATGCTGCTAGATAAATTCTTAGCGGTATGACAGGATGCTGCTCCTTTAAGGGTTGTTTTACCCTTAATTTTTGTAATGTTAATCGTTCGAAAAAGTTAACATCAAAAGGTAAAAAATCACCTAAATCGTTGAGGCTATTAATTGGGCCAACATCCACTTCTCGAGGGCTATACAGATTTTTCTTGGTAAGGCTCTTTAGTGTCTCAATAGTAAGTCCATCAAATGAAAATATTTCATTCTGATACAGTGAGATAGCCAACCGCTTCAAACAAGCAATTTTTGATCTGATAGTTCCAATACGATAGGCGTGACGTGAATGATATATGTAAGCAAGCGCAACAACTTTCAGCTCTTGAACAAATCGGGGGTACATCGCCCCATCTGGAAATTGAAAATTCAGCAATGCGATTTCTGTTCCCACTTTGTATGGTGCAAAATTCCAGACATCGTCATTGAATATTGAAATAGGGGAACCATTCTGCTTAAACGATACCGCTTTCTGTTCTAACTCGGTCCATAGTCCATGCTGTGCTAGGTAGAGCAATCGTTCTCTGGATAAGTCAATTTCAATGGCTGTGGCTAATCGATTATTTCCAGCAATCATTGTTATATTCCTTTAAAACCTAGAGAAGATAGTTCTAGATTGTCCCACAGCATGTGCCTACCAACAGTATCTAATTTATACCGCGCCCGTTGAATGATGTCAGGTGATAGGGAACTCGAAATCGCCTTTCTATATAATTCAACAGCCTTCCCTAAATTTTTCGAAAACCGTTCTGGATAATAAAGCCAACTTTCTTCCATACACTCCAAAAAGGACAGTAGTCGATAGAGTGGTTCGACATCATTTATGATCTTTGCATACTGGCATTTGATACAACGTTCATAGTCAAAACATGCGGTAGCATTCGCAGCAAGATAGCTTTCTTCTGTGCTCAGTGATTTCTGAAAGCATGCCATACCAACGCCATTTAAACTTGCTTGGCTACCTATTAATTCATCATATTTGATGACCGGAATCGCTAACTCGGTAGCAACTTTAGCCTTAGATTGATCTAAGGAACCACCTTTACTCATTTTTTCAATGACGGATAAACCCTGCGAGATTATCAACTGGTTATCGTAATGATTCCCCTCACTATAATGCTTGAGTACGGTTCGATACTGATTATTCAATATTTGTGATATTTGCAATTCTGTTCTGTTGGCTTTTCGCCTAGCAAGTTTTGCTGCTGTTTCCCTAAAACGACTGGATGCCAAGTTGACAAAAAACTCGCCAGAACGAATTCCGTAATCCGCTAGCGAAGCCATGCTTGGTGCCAGTCCTTGCCATTGAATAGCATCTCTCTCGGAACCTAGAGGCAATAGATAGTGAGCTGATGTTTGTTTACTTTGCCTGAACGCAGCATAAGCTTCTACTCGTGCTAAGAACGCTTCATATTGAATATCAACATAGAAACTGCCTTGGCCTCCATCTTCACAGGAAAAATCTATCTTTAGCAACTCATCCGTACGGGTAATTTTTAATGGCAGCACTACATTCTTCAGGTTAACAGTATTAGTGCCATTTTTCGGGTTGGCTTTAATGATTGCGAACAAGAGGGCAAAGCTGAGAGCAATTGTTCGACGGTTGTAAAAACGACGAACAGTTTTCCTGCGTTTAACGAGTGTTCTGTCCACAAATTTTAGCTCATCGAATTCAACAAACCCCTTTGGAACTGTTTCAGTAAATTTGCTATGAATAGACATTAGATATGGGATACTCTGAGTTGCCTTGTCTGATAGCATTAGCAGACGGCTACTAAGTTCAATTTTACCCAATAAAATCGAACTTATACTGCGCTGGTTACCATCTCTACCCCGCCAATAGAGCAATTTGCTGTTTGCATCTGTGGTATATTTCAACGAAAGAGCAATCAGCGTTTGAATAAACTGCAATGACTTCTTATGTATTTCTCCCCCCACGAATGAGAGAACTTCCTTATTGGCCCTTCTTTTGAAGGCTGTCAATTTATAGTATTCGCCGGTCTTATCTTCTCGCCATTCTATAGGATGGCATAGATCAGTTAATTGACTCGTGTTGAATGCCGTAAAGTAACTGAGAAGGTAATAACCACATGCCATCGCTTGGTTAAATGCTGTATCGACATTCAACTCAGCGCCCTTAGATCGACCTTTTGTATTGCAGGAACGGACAGGTACATAAAAGCACGTTTGATTGATTTCAACAGACACCATGTCTGGCGGGGTATCGCTCAATAAAGGAATGGCTAACTGAAAAAAATACGAAGACAGCCGACTAAGGAGCTCTGGTAGTTCATTTTCTGAGTATGCTTCATAAGATTCTACTTTGCCTACACGTAATTGCTTGAGCTGTTTCCCCCACTGAAAAGCAGTTTCACCACACCATGTTAATGCCTGTTCTGTTGTGGAAAAGATGTAGTTTGCAGTACGCTCCTTTACTCCAGTGGTATGTCCTTCCAACATTTGCCAAATTGGCACAGAAGAACTACCTATCAGAACAAGCTCCCATAAATAGTTGTGGTATTGCCGCAAAGTCGCTTCAGTAAAAGGGGGTAAGCTATTTTGATCACACCATACCAAATATTGTTTGAACTTTAGAAAATTGTTATACAAGGTTGCATGCGCTGATTTTCTATCCATTTCATGTCGAAAGGTCTGAGCGTAACGTACAATTTGTTGCTGCCTGTCTACCTTCTTTTCTGAGGGATCACATTGATGATTCATTAGTCTTTGGAGGTCAACGGAAACGGCCAAATTGTCTATGACTAACTCATATTCCCAAGTGGGGAATACCGCTACGGAGTCTTGATTTACGTGTAGAAGCCGAATGCCACTCAAATTACTTTTCGTCATTACTGCCACCAAATATTTGAAATACATCACTCATATGTTGCGCGTGATCTAGCATCAAAGCATTCGCCTCAATAAACTCCACATATTTGAATGTTGATGTAAAACTGTTGTGCCCCATCAGTTCTTGAAGAATTGATGCCGCAGCTCGGAGACTGCCTTTCTCTTCCCAAAGTCGATGCAGAGTATAGGTTGCATAGGTTGACCGTAAATCATGAATAGCATAGTTAAAATCCATATACCGTTGCGAAAGAACACGTCGGATATCCGAAAATGATTTTTCAATGGTATTGGCGTTAAATGGCGTTCCCTGACGACTAATAAACAATTTTCCTTCGTTATTTTTTCCCTTAGAAACATATCTCTGTCTAACTGAAGACCACATATATTGATGGAGTTTAAGCATCAGTGATGCAGAGAATTCGACGTAACGCTGTTTGCTAAATTTTGTTTTTACACCGTTTTGGGGGCCTATTGATATGGGAATTGGATAGGTATTTTCAGGGTTAAAAATTATTGACTCAGGAATAGTGAGCACCTCCTGTAATCGCATTCCTGTAGCTAGAGCGACTTCAAAAACCAAAGCTTTGTCTTCAGGTATTGTTGAGAGGGTATCCAGAAATGCGCTCAAATGTTCCTGTGTTAAAGGCGAAAGCTTCCTACTAATGTGCTTTGCCTGTTCCTTGGGAAGCTTTTTCATCAAGTTGGTGGTCTGTACGGTGATGACTCGTTGAGTGTGGGCCAACATCCCTGATTGACGTAAAGACACTATTTCGAAGTCAAAGGGTTTGTTCCGTTCTGAAAACTCAATTAGATTGTTCCTTCCCAAAAATTTGTAGAAGTTAACTATCACTCTCAGGTAGGTTTTAGCCGTTGATATTGCTATGTCGTCAGATTGAATGGCACTCACTAAGAAATCAGCAAACCTAAATGTCTGCTTACGACTTTTTGAATGAGGAAACTGCCAATAATTGAGGTTGTTTTGATGGAGAAATCTGAAATAGAGCAGCAGCGCTTTAGCATCTGTAGCGGTGCTCTTGGCCTGCTCTTCATCCTTTTTCCAATAGAGATATAAACATGCGGGCTTTACCAACCGTCCCTCAGGATCTAGTAATACGTGAACAGCTATTTTTTCCTGATTTTCAAGTTCAGCTAACTTTAAAATTTCTTCGCCAGTTTCCTTATCGATCGATAGAGCTAGCTCAGGATCACGATAAACCTTAACTTCTCGAATGCAAAAATCGTTAACGATCATGGTGATTGAAACTCCCCAAATTCGACTCGCAGTTGCACAATGCTAAGTCATATTAATTTGAAAATACAATCACCAAGGTTAAGGGGTGAACAAGTCACCCCAAGGATAGAAACTTTAATACTCAGTATGAGGAACTATATTCTACTCACGCAGCTGAGCACTAAATGAATGAAGCTAAGTGACGGCAGAGCCCCACGGCTTTCCGCGTCGTCAGGCACTGACATGACGGTCTCCACTGGCGCTTTCCAGAAAATGATTTCGCCGTCCTCTTCCTGCATCGCACATGTCGCGCCGGTTGGCCAATCGATGTCAGTTATTAACGCTGATAAAGCCTTGGTTGTCCCGGTGATCCCAGGCATAAACAAAGGCTGGTCAAGTTGAATAAAAGATGTTGCTACGTCCATGATTTCCTTGCTGATAACGTCAAATAGGTGTTGAGCTAACCCGTATTGGGTGATGTTGATAGGATTTAGCCAGTAAGCGGCTAATGCCCTTGGCCAGTTTTATTTCCCCTAAGCCCATAGCCTGCCAATAAAGGCAGTCAAGCGCCCCTAAGCAAAGCGCGATTATATAGATCTCTTGTGACCGCTCAATGGCACGAGTTAACTCTGATTTGCTCTCGCTAAAGTGCCGACGTAAATGAACACGGATGGGACGCTGTTGGCGTAAGCCCATAACATTTTCGTCATCGCCGGTGATTTTTTTGGCTGCTTTCTTACTGGCCATACATCCTGCCTAACTGTGCTTTTGGGTGAGCAGTGACAATATGGTGCGCCTGATTGATTCAGTCTCACCAAATGTCGTTGGAATTGGGCAACGCAGAAGGGACTGCGCTGCCTCGGGGTGTTGCTGGATATTATCTGCGTTAATCTCAAATATGTTGATGGCTAATCGCAGTGAGTGTGGGAGCTCACCCAGATTGTGAGTCTCAATAATCTGGGCTAGCTGGTTTTGTTCACTAGCTGCCAACAACGCTTGAGCGATTTCCATGTCAGCCATAAACAATTAATTCCCTGCCATCTGAAGCAGCTGCTGTGGCGATGGCGGTACTTTGCCTTCGTCTTGGTATTCGCTACGAATTTGCTTAATGCGGAGCAACACCTCTGCTCTTGGGATGTCCATTTTGAACTCTTCAGGAATGCGCAGCGTCATACTGCTATCTATGACGAGGTATCCCATGTCAAAGTAGAGCTGTCCCAGTTCTTGAGCCGCCGAGCTTAAATCCGCTTGGTTAACCGATTCCTTTGACCATTGCTGAAACATCTCACCTAAATCTGCTACTACGATTTTGGATTGAGTATTGGTTTGTTCGGCGCTTACACCCGTGCCAAAGAAGCTCATGCCAAATTTCATCACGCCAAATAGCAGCACTAGGCCTGCCATCACCATGATCATTTTGACGGGGGACAAGCCCTGCGGAGCCGCGGGTGTCGCTGGCGTTGGCTCAGCGACGGATTGTGCAACCTCAGCGGGAGCGGCTTGCTCTGGCTCAGCCAGAGCGCCGATAGTCGGTTCCAATTTTTCAGAATTTACGTTTTCGGTTGTCATTGCTTAACCCTTATATTTGAGACTAACACCGCGTTGAACAATGAGGTCAACACCTTCAATGCCGCCGTGCATTTCCAGATACGGCCTGGCTTCGTCGGCTAACTGCAGGTAGAAGTCAGCAATCTTATCGAATGCGGTACTTGAGCCACCAGCAAGTGAGCTGGTCGCCGTGTTTTTGAAATAGGTGCCGTCATAAACCACATCACCAGACACTCGATTGGTCGCGGCTTGTGTGAGGGTTTGGGCGCCAGTGCCATAGATGCCTGCCCAGAAGGATTGCTTCACCACTTCACCGTAGAGTGTTACTAACTTGGCTGGGATACCGCTATGACCGTCTTGACCTTGCACTGCGGCAATGAACGGCTGTTCAATCGCACGACCTCTCTGGTCGATACAGCTGATACTCTCAGCGCGGATTTCGACACGACGGGTACTGGCACTACCACGGGCCGCGCCAATCACTGTGCAACCCACTAGATCGATAGTGAAACCGTTAGGCATCACCCCAACGTCTACGATTTTTAATAACACTGGAGCTGGGTTTGATTGCGCCGATGAACTGGTAGGTACATGTTGACCCGTAAGCAAGACGGTTGGTATTACTGTGCCAGCTGACAACCATGTCTCAGGCTCTTTTTCAGTTTTCTTGATAGAACCTGTGTTCTCTTGAGAAATCGCTTGTTTTGCTTTGGCTGCGACTTGGTTTTTGGCTGTTGACGCATTACCAACATTTGCTTCATCACCTGTGGCAGCGGCCTTACCTAAACTCACGTCACCACGGTTCATGGTTAAAGTCTTTGACGCTGGCGGGGTCATGGCGACATTCGACTTAAGGCTTGCCATTGGGTCTAGGCTAAACTCGGTACTTGGCAATGAAGGTGCTTGCTGGGCGATATTTTCTGGTCGAGCTCCTTTCGCGCTCACACTGTCTCGAGCTGTTGCGGCATTTTTGCTTTGTTGTTCAACCAGCATTTGCATTTGATGCGCGATGGTCTCGAGGCGTTTTTGTGATTCAAGCTGAGACATTTGCAGGGTATCGACCTGTTGCTGAATTCGCTTTTCACTAGCTTTTTGCTCGGTGTACTGTGCATCAATCGCTTTTTCACGCTCTTGAATTTTCTTTCGCATAGCTATGAGCTGGCCGGAAGTCTGGGTGGACTCCAAGCGCTCGCTCCCCATGGTACTCATAAACATAGGCTTCGCTCTGGCTGGGATTGAGCTGACAGGGGTTTTCGGCGCTGAAGGGAAAATGGCTTCAGCCACAAGATAAGCAGGTATTGCCAATATCACGATTAACGCGATAGTGCGCTGATTCGATGGAAGCGCAAGCCACTTGGTTTTTAAATCCTGTAACGCTTGCATGTTAACCTCCTACACGACTACGACGTGGAACTTTCATTTGGCGCTCGAAGTAGCTGCGGTCACGCAGAATGTACACTTCGGTGCTTTCCCTTGGGCCTAATGTCGCTTTATCTAACACACCAACGGCCATCACATCTTCACGACCTGGCCCCATGCAGGCCTCGTCGCGGAATGAACGTAAGCCATTGACATCGTTTCTGACCTCCATGATGTCAACGACCAATTTGGAGCCAATTAAGCGTTGTTTCACTTCATGGTAAAGGGGGAGCATTTGGCGAATATCGCACGGGTAACGCACTTCCGCCGGAATGGTGTCACCTTCAAGCAGTTCGTAACCTGCCGGAACTTCGGCTTTAGCCACAACTTCCAGTAATGTCATTACATCGTCAACATGGCTGTCAGCGACGGGTTGGTTATTAGTAATACGCTCACGCTCTGCTTGTTTTGCCGATTCCAGCTCCTTAGCTTCGTTCTCGCTGTAGATAGACACGGCTTGCAAAGCTGCATTGCGTTGACTCGCGTTATAGCTAACGGTTAACTCCACGAGCACTGGCGGGACGTTTAATGGCACCAAGTAGAGTGATACTGCGGTCTCTGGTGCGCCATCTTCTTCAACTATCAAGTCAATCGCGCCAGCGTTAACGCCAGGTGTGACGTACACAAAACCTTGCTCACCGTAAACCAGCGCCGCATCACTCGGTACTGACGTGGTTATTTTGGCGTTTTTGAAAGAGGTCGCGATTCGGTTAGTGGTTGACAGCGAAATTGGCAATGTCGTTGTGCCACCGGCTTTCAATGCAATCACTTGATGGCTTTTGTACTGCTTGCGTAAGTAGTCCATTGAGTCATCACGACGGCTAATGACTTCTCCGGCATTGGCAGGGGAGATCGCCGTCGGATTAACAGGGCTCGCGCCGCCGTAAGTGGGGACTTGTTGATGATCTGCTTGTTGCATCGGTTGCTGCGATGGCGGCTGGGTCACTGGCTGTTGATAGAGCACTTGTTCATTGGGCGAAACCGATAATGCAGTTTGGGTACCAATTTCTTTGCTCGTATCGATGGACAGAGGTTGATTCGCATAAGGGCTGTTTAATTCAGCCTGTAGCTTTTCTTCTGCTTGATTGAAATCAGTACCCAAAACAGGTACTCGTTGCGGATTCACCGATTCAGTCGGTAACGAATAAATGTCATCGTCAGCCGCAAAAGCAGGAGCGATCATTAATGAAAGAAGGATTGCAGTTGAAAGGGGTCTTTTATTCATAGGTCTCACCGTGACTCGATTTTAATCACACTGTCTTTATCCAAGGCCGTTGTTGCGTTTTTACCTTGGAGAATTTCACGCTCACGTTGAGCAGGGTTAACAGCAGCTGGATATTGTTGAATATCCAGAATCATGGGATTGCCGTTTCGGATCCCGATTTTTAATTCAAAGGTGTACGCAGTAGTATCAGCTGCGCCTGTTTTTAATGAGATTGTGGTTTGTTCACCCACAACCCATACGTAATCTGTGACAGATGAATAAATCGCGTCAGACGGGACAAACTTCTGACTAACACCCCTAAGCGCCATTTCTTCGATAGCTGCGGCCATCGTCGCTTCCGCTTCATCGGGGTTAAGTTCTAACGGGATCATCTTGGTCACCCTGTCGATGACGAACTTAGCATTCTTGGGGGTGATGTTGCCGATAATGGTTGCAATCATCAGGCCCCATTGGATTTTGAATTCTTGAGTCACGCTATTGCCGTTCATGACAATCGGCTCTTTAAAGTCGTTTGGCATGACAATGACTTCGGTCTGCTTGGTCATCACCATGAACAGCAAAAGTACCACGCTAATGCTTAGTGCCAGATTAGAACGACCTATGTTTTTGTTAGAGATATTGAGATTGTCGTAACTCTCTTTAATCTTCGATTTCCAAAGCATGTTGACCTCTTACTTAATTAATCGACGAATGGCTGGTGACATGAGGGTTTCCGGCCCTTTGGAAATCCACAAACCGTTTACCCATAACAGATGCTTTAATACGCCACGCCCAAACTTTTTAAACAGTGTTTCTACTACGGCCATGCTGGTAATTGCCGCGATAATGCCTAAGTTGATGTGACCTGATGCAAGACCAAAAACCATCACAATCACCGCCAGCTTGATTGAGTCCCAGTGGATAGTTCCAACTTTGATAGCGCCGTTACAACGCTTAGGAAATCTCGCTTCACTCATGTCTCACCCCTTGAAAAAAAAGGGTGCATATAAGATTGCACCCTTCCTTGATACCGCAAAAATTGTCGCTATTAGTGCACTAGGCCAGCTTTCAGCGCTTCTACGGTTACAGTTAAACTGCCGTCGATAGTTGTAGGCGCGTTAGCCAGTACCAGAATTATGACTACAGATGCTAAGAAACCAATTAGGTTTGGTTTAATCATTGAGAATGCGATAGTGCCTAAAATCGACAAACCCATGATTGCCTTAGCAGGCGCACCCGTCATTAAACCCTTTACCTCGTCCCACATTTGGTCGAAGAATGTGTGTAGGGTCGCGCCAGATGCTGATACCGCACTTGCTTCTCCAGCAAACAGCAATGAGCAAGCTACCGCGACAACGATAAGTGCGAAAAACGCTCTTACGGCAACAGGGGCTTCTTTAAACTGCTGGATCAGTCCTTTCTTTTCGGTTTTAGCGCTTTGGTTCATTGTGGATCTCCGTTAAATGTGACGGTCAAATTTTAACTGTTTGCTTGTTACTGTCAACACGTTATTTGTATGGCGCGTGCTATCTATATTAAAGATGACACACGGAAGAGGGGGTTACATGTTCTTCGCGCTGTTAGCCAAGGTGGTTTTCAACAACCAACCGATAATGACTGCGGCGAATAGTGGAAATAGCGGGAATATCTCATTGGAGATTAACGCAGGGGTAATGCAGTAAAGCTCTAACAGAATTGCGACCAATATCCCTGACCAGAGCGCTACCCTGAAGTAACCCGTCGAAGGCGCCGTAAACTCATGCTGCTTAATTTTCCGCTGCATCAATCCGTCAACCGCTGACGCGGCTATCAAACCAATGGCCATCCAGAACCAGAAAATCAGCAGGGATACTCTCAGTAAACACTGATACCAAATGGTTTTGATGTTTTGAGCAATCCGTGTAAGCGGTGTACGCCACAACTGGTCCCCCTTTAAGCCAGTGTCTTGGTGATACTGGTCGATGAACGCGGCTAAACCAGATTCCACCATCGTCGCTTCGTACCAACTCTTCGCCCTGAACACCACAACCTTTGTCGCCTCAGTGCTAATGGCCTTTTCGATATTTGAGATTTCCTTTCGTAACATCTCGTTATGCTCTTGGGGCTGCATGAAAATCAGTACATAAATACTGATTAATGCCCCAGCCGCTAAAATCAACCTGCCGTGCAGGGTCTTACTCTCAACTACATCGTCCATAATCAACACTCACTACAGTAAAATCGGAATACGACATTGATAGGTCTTACCGTTGGCCAGACGTGCGACGTACTGCAACTTAGGTAATTCCGACATCAATGAAAGAGGGTACGCTGGCTTGTCAGCTTCCATAATCCGCTCACCCACCGAGCCCGAGAAGTTATGGAGCTTACTGGTCGAATCGGTGTTAGAGCTTAACTGCCATTGCTTTGACTTAATTGGATACTCCGGGAGTAGCGCCGCAAATCGCTCCCTGGTGATATCATCTCGAGCTCGCAGACAGAACCAGTTAGCGGTTAAAGACAGGACCCGGCTCGCTACTGCTTCACCGGCTTTATCAATCAAATCGGGAACACCCTGCGTAGATAGGTGCAATTCAAAGCCTGCACCACGACCCATCGCTGCTAAGTTAATTAGGCCGTCGGAGAGTGCAGAGTGGATTTCGTCACCAAACACCGACACACGCACCCCTTTTCCGCCTTCGTAGTTGTAACGTGAAGCAGCTGCCGCGCAGGTATCCTCCATAATGAGTTTCGATGTAGCTGCTGAAATTGCAGGATTACCCGATGAATCGGTGGCGATGTACAACACGCCGCCCGTATCAATGAATTTCTTGATGTCGATAATAGGACGCTCGTCTTCCGTATCATTCGGGTCAGGGCTTAACATCTTGTCCAGCGGCGCAGCGGTTAACTGGGTTAACATCGGCTTGGTGGTCGCTAACATCTTACTTTGGTGAGATTGGTCGTGCGTTAAGAAACCAATAAAACTCGATACCGCGTCTTCACCTTTGTCGTCAGGGATTAACACCTGTTGGTAGCGCATGATTAAACCCTGTAGCAAACTGCCGCGGCCTTCCTCGGCAATTTGGGTCGCCATGTTCGCGTACCAATCTGGCCCGTAATGCATAGTCATAATCTTGCTTAAGGCTGCTAGGGCTAATTCGCTTTTGCGGTTTAGCATGTAATCAGCGACCATCTTGATTGATGGTCGCTTACCGATAAAACGTAATGCTTCAGCCGTGACGTAGAATGAGTCCCAGGCATAGGAGCGAAAACCCTCAGAGCTTCCTGAACCTTTTTCTAGGACGTTAGCTAAGCGCGATGCAATCTCGGTCGTCACTGTAAAGTTCACCAGTGGGTCGATACGCACCGACTGACTTGGCTCAGCAATGTTGAAGTAATAAAACGGGACGCCTAAACGCTTCGCTTCTGCGCGTAATCTGTTCTTCCAGTTTGGATCGTTCTTAGGGTCTAACACTAATACAGAGTTACCACGGTAAAGGGCGCCAACACTGTTAAGCGTTAACATCGTTGTTTTACCCGCACCTGGTAATCCGGTGTAGAAACTGTGAGACCAGAATAGCGACGCATCCAGCCACAAATCCTGCTCGTCACCACACCCCTGAATCCACGGCCGACCTTCTAATTTCTCGGTATCTGCTTCGACTTTCTTCAGTGCTCTTCGCACTGCCCAAGGCAAGAAACCCTTAGCGTGTTCTGGGCGTTTACCCACCAGCTGATAAGCTCGGTTTGCTTCGGTGATCGTCCACTCAAAGCCGCGACCAAAGAAGGCCTTATCCCTCTGGGTTTTGCTCAGCTCCCACAAAGCGCTAGATTCAATGAGGTATTGATAGTTATATACCAACTTAATCTGGCGACGTATTTGCGGTAAGGCTTCTTTTAAGCGCTTAACCGACATACCTGCTGTGGCCGCTATAACCGAAACTGCGACCATCGATACATCGTGTCCACTTACCCCGTGGTATACCCACGAGCCTGCCGTGAACAAGGAGGCTCCAGCCCAAGCATAACTGGATTGGATTTCATAAATCGGCCTATACATGTTCTCCATGAATAAGCCGTTAGTCTCGATGCTTTTACTCATGCTCTATTCCCACTGTCTCAAATACCATCCATGCAACTTGGTTACTGTCTGTCGCAATTGAGGCGTTGTCGCCTGCTGTGCGCTTGAGGCTAGTCGCCTCTTTTTTTGCTAACCCTACTTCTTGCTCGTAAGTGGTTAACGCGAAACTTTGGATTCGGATCACCCCAGGGCGGAGGTCTATACCGGACTTGCCTGCGCGAGCCATCGCCCAACCAATGAACACTTGCAACTCAGGCGGGTACTTGCTCTTTTCCTTCGGAGACTTGTTACCCGTGGCGACTTTTAGCTGTGAAAGTGTCGATACCTGCTCGGCAGGAGGGGTAAAGCTCGCAGACGTGGTGGCGGGCTCAACGGCAGTTTCAATGGCCGCTTCAGCGACGGGGACGGTAGGTTCCATGTCAGTCGTTAACATCGATTGCTCTTCCGGCGTAAACCATGGCAGCTCATTCTCCGGCGTGGCCAAAGACATCTCCCGCGCGTACTCGGACAACGGTGGAAGTTCGTCAGTCATTAATGAAGATAAATCTTGCTCCGGGACTTCTGCCATTAGGCTATGACAGCTTGATTCTGGTGGTACTTCGTTAGGCATTAACGGAGATAATTCTTGCTCCGGGACTTCTGTCTTCGGGCCATCTATCACATCTTTGATAGACGACTCCTGCGTGGGCAGGCTATTCGGCTCTGTAATGACTTCGGTGGTTAGGGCTTTATTCTTTTGCTTTCTAGCTTTGCGTTCATCGGCCTTAGCTTGAAGCTCAGTCAGCATGTCACCCACTGGCTTGGCAAGAACGTCGGCTAGCTTCAGCTGGTAGAACTTTTGTTTGTTAACGACATGAATAACTTTACGCGGCGCTTTAGGGTCTGGAATAAGTAACTTGTTATCCATCAAATCCTTCAGCACGGCGCCCTCGGCAAAACCAAGCCCTCTCATTTGCTGGTCAATTTCTTCGAATAGGCTGGCATTCAATGTCAGCACGTCACCATCCAGCTTTGCTCGGTGTAGTGTGTTGTTAGCCGTTAACAGGTATTCGATTAAAAGCTCAATACAGGTCTTTTCCTTCGACACTTCTACAGGCATTTCTTGAGCTATTGGCTCAGTTATCTCTACTGCCGCCTCCGCTGGCTCACTGACTATCGGAGTGTCATTCATGTTCTTAAACACGATACCCTTGGTGTCTGGCGCCGGAGCTCTGGTATTGGATTGTTCTGGCTCTACCTGAGTTTCGACTTGCGATTTCTCTGGCGCTGGCTCACTTGGCGTTGTTGCTGGTGCTGGTGCTGGTGCCGGAGTGTTGGTGCTCGCTCGAGCTGATTGCTTCTTCGGTTTCTTTGTCTGAGCCTTACTTTGATTTGTTTGCGACCCATTCTGCTGTACCGGTGCTACCGCAGGAGTAGGGGTTGGCGCAGGAGCGGGTTGGGTTGGTGCAGCCGTGTTGTTAGCCGGAGTTTGCGGGTCTGGCTCACGGGTATCTGTCAGGGTGATTAGCCCCGTATCGGCGTAATGGATTAACAGCGAATCGTCACGGGTTAATGAGATTTTTCCATGAATGCCGCGTTGCGGAATATCCTCGCCATAAACGATGCCTGCCCATTTTGGCTTAACGACTTTGATTGGCCCTGCCGTCCATTCTGGATTCGTAACAGGGTGCAAGTGGCCACTGGTGTAATCCTCAAACAGCGGTTCAAATAGCTGACGCTCTACCAGCATCTCAAGCATTTTTCCGACTTGCATTGGGACGTTAAAGCCATCTTCCTTGAGCGATGACATCACCTTGTTGAAACTTGCTGGGTAAGACACGTACACATCTTCGGCGCCCAGGCACCAAATATCGGCTTTCTCTTCGTTTACCTTCCAGCCGCGACGCATCATTTGTAAGCGCTTAATAAACGCTGCTTCCAGTGGCATCTTGCGAGCACCGGTTAATCTGTCCCATTGCCACATCATGTCTTTGTGGACGGAACGCGCTTCGCCTTTTTTTAGACTGTCTCGCAGTGAGTTATTAACTTCGATACTGCCTGATAAGGTTTCATAGATGGCGACCTGAAGGTCATCTTGAGTGCCAAACAAATACTGCTTAGCTGCCTTGGTCAGTACCGTGTTGAGCATGGATGATGCAAGCCCAATGTGCTTGCCGTGACGGTCTGCATAGTTCCACGTCACTTGATAACGGGATACTTGGTTGCGCCCTGACCAATCATAGATATTTTCGAGTTGTGGGTTCCAGACTGAATCATCGGCCTGCACGGTCATATCATGCAGCGCTTTACCGATGTCATGCACTAACCCGATTACCCACGCCGCATATTGCCAACGGATTTTCTTTCCGTGCAATTCGTCGGTAAATTTGGTCTCTCTAATATCAACCGACGCCATGTGACGCAGGGAGAACAGAGCCACCTCAAGACTGTGACGTGCTAAACCACCAACAGCTGCGTGATGATGGTTTTCTGAGGCTGGGAGTAAGTGAGCGTAAGAAAGGAAATTCGCTACCACATCCCTAACCAATGTCTGTGCGTTATAGACTTGATTGTATTCAGATAGGTTGGCAGGATTGAACGTGTCACGGTGAATATCAGTCAAACCCAGTTCACGAATCGACATATCGATTAGGTCATTATTGGATTTAATGATTCTCGCTTGATTCACGACTGCTACACCGTCAGCTACGGGAGGGTAGAAAGTCTCTGCCAACTCTTCGCTGACCGCTTTAGTTTCAATCCCACCAAAAGCCATCCGTACCGCATTCTTATCTGGGGTTTTGCCATCCAGTAAGAAGGATCGAACAGCCAAACTAACTAGCTTGGCTATTTTCTTCATTATGCGTTCACTACCAGGTTTCCGGAATCCTGCTCAATTTCTTCAGCCCCTGAGTCGTCATTGGCTGACTGGTCATCTGGATTGTTGCGGGTGATGGTTTGCATGATTTTGTTGTAAGCGTCTAACGAATAAATTCCGCCCTTACGGTCAGCTGAATCTGTAGCTACAGTTCTCATGCGACCAAAGAAACGAGTCATGGTGTTCATCGCAATGCCGCGACTATTGTTGCTGACTGACTCAGAAATCACGCCAGCTAACCAGAGGTTTTCAATAGCTGCGATAGATTCATCAATCTGGGAAATTACGTCGATTACACGCCAGTAGATTGGGTGCTCGATTTGGAACGTCACTCTGAACGATTCTGGTGTCACCACGTCAAAATCGGCATTGTTGCCAAGCGAGGTAGACAACTCATTGTTGTGGATTGTGTTGAGAAGGGTGCTGCGACGAACAGCTTCTTCTTGCTCAGCTACAAACCACGCATCTAAACGGTCACGGATTTCTTTGTTGTTAGACGTCAACACAAATAGACCAGCGATACGGGCAATGCTGTATTTGATATTCTGCTGACGAGCATCATTGCTAAACAGCTGCTGGATGGCGCTGCTCTTGAAATCCATTTCCTTCAGAATGAATTTACGCTGCTGAACTTGACGAACTGCAGATGGTTTCTGAGTACGCTTTGATGCAACTTGTGGGTTCTCGTTGGTCTGACTCATATAATCCTCCTAGGATTGTTTTCGCTCTATGCGACGTAGTTTGACTTTTGCTTCATGTAGACACTCAAGGGTTTCTCTCAACGGAGCCAATCGATTCTCTGTGTCTTCAATCATTCGCGCCTCCCACTCTGGGGATTTGCGGGTTAACTGGTCTAAGGTGTATCCGCGCTGGGTCGGTTTAACGTCATCGCCCCAAGACTTGCTGATGTTTCCAACTCGCCCTGGTCGATACCTCGTCCAGACCAAATACACCTTTTCGTTTTTTACAACGACCCGGGGGGCCATCTCACCGCCACTAAACTTCCCACCGTCATCACTGCGCAACTGACGGTTTGAAGATCTCCATTTCAGCCAGTAATCATCGACAATGACCTTTGCCTGAAACTGAGCGGCTTCAATCAACCCCTCTAGGCTTCTGATGGTATTCACCAACTGGAACCCTAATGCGGGTACGGGCTTCCCGTTCTCAGAGCTACCCGAAGTACCTGAGTAGTCATTCATTCATTTACCTACTGTTTGTTCGTCTTCAGTAATCCGTTTTCGGCCTACGGGGACAACTCATGCAGAAACCCAGTTCGTTGGCGAACTCGTGTCGCTCACTAATCGTCATTCTGCCAGTTGAGTTTGGGATAAATCCCAGGTGCCTCCGGTGTTGGCCATCCTTTGAAGATTTTCAGTTCGTTGGCCAACTCATGCTTTTCGCGTGATATACACACCGATTCATGGGCAAGCCCCCTGAGAAATCCTTTCTCACGTCTGCGATTCAGTTGGCCACTTCAGGTTTTTTCCCAGTTCGTGAGCCAACTTGCGCTTTCAGAGCGTTGATTTACTGATTTTGGAAGCCGTTAAAACTGCTTAATTTCGAAGAATCCAGAGTAGGAATTTCGCTACTAAGCCAGACTTAGTTGCACTTCAGTTCGTTAGCCATTTCATGTTTTGATTAATTCACTAGCGACATGTTATGGATAACAAAGTGCATAATATACACACAAAATAAATAATACACGAGCCAAATATATTGTGTATTATATGGATCCCAGATTGGTATTGGAATGGTAAGAATAATCTTCAAGAGCAAGCTGGAAAGGTTTTGGAAGCCTCTTAAAACCCTCTTAAAACCCCAGATTGGGGGTCATTTGGTGTGGAGTTGGTATTTATGAATAATCCCGTCATCATCACAGTCGATGTTGGCTATGGCACAACGACTTGTGTACACAAGGAATCGCTAGGCAATTACTCAGTGAAGACGTTCCCGTCCCTGCCTATTCCGATTAAATCGGATATTAATCTGGGTTTAGCAGGCGAGGAACGCGATGTAACAAACGTGGAAGTCGATGGAATCACCTATGAGGTTGGTTCAGACGTAGGGACCTCGGTCGGTTCGCGAAATGTTCGCGTTCTCAACACAGAATCGTTTATCACGAGTGACCGCTATAAAGCGTTATTGTTTGGCGCCCTGTCATTTTTAGGCAAATCAAATCACATCGATATAGATGTGTTAGTGCTTGGTCTGCCAGTGAGTGTCATGTTCAGGAAAGATGAACTCGCCAAGATTTATACCGGCACTCACCAAATCACACCGAGTCGCAAGGTCACCATTCGTCAGGTCTTGGTTTTTGAACAACCGCTTGGTGCGTTGATGTCATTTTTGCGCCAAGGCGGAAATGAACGCTTTGCCCAGTGCAAAGATAAAACCATGTTATCCATTGACCCAGGTTATATGACCACCGACTTCATTACGTCGAAAGGATTGAAGGTCAGTCCAAATCGTTCTGGTGATTCTGAAACTGGGATGTCCAAAGTGATTGGTGCAGTCGAAGTCGCGCTGCGCTCGCAACTCGAAGGTTTCAACATCAAACAGATTAACCCTGAGTTGATCGACCAAGCCTTTATCAGTGGTGAGCTTAAGCTGTACGGTAAAGCGATGAAATTCCCTAAGTGCGATCTATTTGATGTGACTAGCGCGATTCGGTCTGTTACTGACGAAGCATTAACAAGTGTCGTCAACAAAGTAGGTGATGGTCAGGACATTGACCTGATTATTGTCTCCGGTGGTGCCGCAGCGGTATACCTGCCTTCGATTCAGCGCGCATTCCCTTTCCACAAAATCGAAGTCGTTGATGACTCTCTGACAGCTGTTGCCCGTGGCTTGCAAACCGCAGGCGAGCAATTCATTCGTGGAGCCATAGCGCGAGGCGATTATCAAAAGTTAAAAGCAGTCTGAGGTGAGGGATGCCCAAAACAATCGAGAGACACATTCGGATTGCCGATGATACTCACCCGCTAATTTTCGCTCATTTAGATCAGTTTGGGCCAAAGGCACTGACCCGCGAGATGATGACCCTGATGGAATTTGGATTAATGGTGAGACAGCAGGGATTTAATCTAGGCACTGTGTTGGCGCCGAAGGTAGAAGTCGAAAGTGAAAGGGAGAAAGTGGAAGCAGATGCAGAACCTCGAAGTCCAATGGAAGATGACTTTGATATTAGTGATGATTTTTTTGTCGCCCGAGAAACGTGAAAAACAATAAATCAGCCGCCTGCAATTAAGGCGGCTTTTTTTCATCCAGTGAGGCGTGATATATTTAGCCTATAGAATATAAAAAGTGTGTTGGCGTAATGAAAGTAAATAAATTGATGGCTTTGATTTTTGCGGCTCTGGCTCTGCCAGTTGTGGCAGAAGATCCTGCAAATAGCAATGATGGTGGTAACTTCTATAAACAACGCGAAAAGGGCTGGTATTGGCACGAGTACATTCCTGAGCCCGAAGAAAAGGAAGAGGAAGAACCTATAGTGCCAACGCCATCTTCTGCACCAACTGAGACTGAAACGAGTAAAAATTCAGTAGAGGCCATGAGCGTTAAGTGGTTCCAAGAAAACTTGCCCAAGGCAAAGGAGTTGGCGCTTAACACTGGAAAACCAGAAGACGTTAAACGCTACCTTTACATCCAGCGTGCCGCAATAGATCGCGCCAACCAGTTTGCCGCTACTTATATTTCCGAACAAATGTTTGACCCTTACCTCGATGAAGGGTTACGCCGTCCTGAAAACGACGTGACGCTGCAAACTTTCAAAGGCGCTCAGTCTGAAAACCAATGGAAGTTAATTGAAGCCATCGGCAAGAAAGCCACCCTCATTTATTTCTACGGCTCTCAGTGTCCGTATTGCGCAAAGCAAACTCCCTACCTAATCCGTCTGGCAAAGGAATATGGATGGTCGATCATGCCCGTTTCTCTCGATGGCGGCACCGTTCCAAATGATGACTTTTTAGCATTAGGCGATTATCGAGTGGCGACTTCCGACATGGCGCAGCGCTTCGACGTCTTGGCGACACCAACACTGTATCTAACCAACAACACGGGTGATTACTTCCTGTTGGGTTCTGGGCTAATCGGCATGGATTCTCTCAGTGAAAGGATCATCGAACTCGCTAGCCGCGAGAAAATTATTAGCCAAGCAGAACTTAATAATGTGAAGCAGGTACGAGCTCTGTATATGACCGATGCAGAAGCCAAGGTTGACACGCAAAAAGTGTATGAAGACCCAGACTACCTCATTAACAAGATGCGGAATTTTATGCTCGGAAAACCTGATAGCGAGGGTGAACAAGAATGAAAAAGAAAGTTATAGTTGCTTTACTTTGTTGCCCGTTATCAGCGACAGCTGCAAGCGGGTTAAACAATTTATGGGATCAGATGTTGTCTGCCAGCTCCGGTGCAACTTCATATTCAGGCGCTAAACGTGACGGATTTTCTCTGGGGAGTGCGTCGGTACGGATTAAAACCACTAACGAAAAGATTGTGGCGGTTAGGGCTCCTTACCTTCAATCATCCTGCAAGGGGATCGACTTCTTCGGCGGCTCTCTGTCCATTATAAAACGTGAAGAGCTTGTTCAGATGGCAAGATCTATCGCCGCCGCCGCCCCGATGTACGCATTCCAATTAGCAATGGGAATGTTATGCCCGGACTGTAATGCAATTCTCGCAGACCTAGCGAAACGCCTCAATGCGTTAAATGATTTTATCAGCAAAGATTGCGAGGAATGGGCTGATCTGGCCGAGCAACAGTGGCCATCACTTCAGGTACAAAGTGACCGTAAAATGTGGAAAGCCTACAATGATTCGGCGGGTGCTTGGTTTGATTCATTCGCTTCATCGACGGTTGAGCGCAGTTCAATAGACTCCCACTCGAAAGCTGCACAGTTGACTCAGGCTGGCGACGAGATGCAGTTCAACTCGGTGTATGAAACCTTCATGCAGTCTGAAACTACCGTCCCAACCCTATCCTCAGACCGCCATGTCGTCGCTCAAATGTTAATGACTATTTTAGGGACTGAAATTTATAAATTCGACAGCACATTAACTGCATCGGCTTCAGCAGGAAGTGATGCGGTCAGTCAGTCATTTAGCCCACAAGTTTCATTGAAAGACTTGTATCAGCCTCAAGCGACTACATCAATGGCTGTAGCTAAACAAATGGTGGTCTGTGAGCAGGCCCAATTTGCCGATAGCAAGTGTCTATCGGCTAAGGTCGCGACTGTACCAATTAGCGATCCACGCTATTTGGATTCGTTCTATCGATTTTATGGTGATGCAATTTGTGGCTTAGTCGATTCTAACTTAGTCGGTTCGAGCATCATGGCCATCTATGCTCAGAAAGGAAATTATAGTGATTCTCAAGCACAGATCATGGCCAATATGAGAAGTGAATTTGAAGACATTATTAAACGAGCCTCAACAGTCAATGTCATCAATACAGGTAATTGTAAGTTTATCTCCGAAGCGATGGCCATAGATGCAACCCAGCAGTTGCTTGACGGACTACGAATTGCCGCGAGTAAGATGGCTTCGACTGATAAAGGTCAGCGCGGCGCGTTTTCATCAAAGTTGTTAGAGAAAATCGACGCGCTGAGCCTCGAAAGGGAAGAAATGGCCAACAGAAGACGTGAAATGGAGCAGGAACTATTAAGTCAGATCAACTTTAGTGCAAGTATGAGAGGTAAGTAATTCATGTTAACTATCTACTCTCTCGGTGACCTCGATTTATTGATAAAGATGGCGCAATCGGCGGAATTGGCATTCAGTGATGGCGGCATTGCAAATAGCAATCTTATTGCGATTGGATTGGGTATTACCCTGCTAGTGTCTGCTTTCAAGCAAATTTTTGCCCCTGATAAATTCCATGTAAAGGAGTTTTTCATCGCCTTGTTCACTTACATGTTTTTGTTCACCCCGAAGGTGGATTTTTACGTTGAGTCAGTCAGAACGGGCGAAGTGTCTCAGTCATTTACTTTGCCCTTTGGGATTGTGGCGCCAGCTGCATTAGCTACCATGATTGGTGGTGGTTTTGCTCAAGGGATGTCAGAAGCATATGCCAGTATAACACCTGATTATGACACCGAGCCAGGCACCAACATAGACCCTCTAAAAGCGTTACTTAAAGCCCGATTTGTCGGCACTTCTGAGGCAGATGCGAGTTATCGTTCTGTCGGTGAAAATTTGGGTGCGTACTTTAAAAACTGTTATTTCGAAGACATTCGGAACGGTAAAAATCCGACGGGACAGGCGGTACAGGAGGTAAATCACGACGAGAGTGTCACTGGGGCGTTTGACTTCACTAAATTAAAAGTCACCTCGGGAAGCTGGTATACGCCTTACTATGATGTTAACACCAAGTCATACACCAAAATTACCTGTACCGATGCTTATGCCAAGTTAGGCAATGATCTCTCTGACAGCAGTCCTTGGGCCGAAGAAATGAAGGGGAGAGCCGCCATAATGTATAACATGGCAGAAGAGTCTCAAGTTGAGAAAGTCTTCGAGTCCTTAACAGGGGATACTGCTAACCTCATAAATTTGTATCGAGCCAACTTTGTAAAAGCAATGATGGCCAAAGTTGGGGCTAGCTATGTAGAGTTAGAGCCCTCTGAACGATTGGCGTTTCAGCAAGAATTTGATGCGATTCAACAGCGTCACTTAAGCCAAGCAGCTCAGTCTTCATTTTTCTTGGAAACTGCCCCTGCACTTATCACTTGGTTTGAGTGTTTTATTTTCCTCATTGCTCCGCTGCTTCCGGTTTTCCTGACCTTCGGCTCCAAAGGGATCATGATGGCCGGAAAGCTCTATTCATTTCTACTCGCTGTGAACTTTTGGCCGATTATCCAAGTCGGCGTCAACATGTATACCAACCACTATTTCAATAAGCTGATGTGTTCTCTGCCAGGGAATGATTCGAGCTCGGTTCAGAACTGCATGATTGCGCCTAGCATGCGAAATTGGAGTATCGATTCTCTGGGGGGAATGGATAGCGCCTACACCACACTTGAGACTTTTGTATCTCAAGCGGCAATCATTCAAACGATGGTGCCAGCGCTGGCTATGATGATTGTCTTCGGCGGTGTGCATACTATGATGGGGGCAACACAAAAAGCCCAAATGGGCGCCAACATGGATGCCAAGGGCGTATCACCACAGACGGTCAATAGCGATGGTAAAACCGTTTCGTCAGGTGGTTATAGTCAGACAATGACATCGAATGGTGAGTGGATGGAAAGCCGTCAGGGTGCCGGAAATATGGCTGGGCTTAGTACGGGGGGGGCAACCTATAACGCTCTATCTGCAGGGGCAACTGCCCTTAGTAAAGCAATATCTGACGTTAGCAGTATTACACAATCGGATACAGCGGCAAGGCAAGCGGTTGGTGCTGCTAATGAAAGGTTAATCACTTCGGTAGGAACCGGAAATGTCTTCCAAAATGGCGCTCAAGCAGGGTTAGGGTATGAAGAAACTCTTGGTTTCGCAGCAACTTCTCTAATAGGAAAGGGAAGCGAACATGGATCTAGCGAAGTAAGAGCGAAAATATTGAACACCTTGGCGTCTATGAATGAAACGGAAGCCAATGAGTTTGCGACGAGTTTTGGGGTAGGACTGGCGCTTGGCCATAGCGGAAGTTCAAAAACAGAAAGCGCTAAAGGTATTAATCCGGTATCGACATTGCTTAGTACGCTTGGTGTTAATGCCAAAGCCGATGCTACATGGTCGCAAACACAATCCACAATTAGGTCTCAGCTTCAATCAGAGGGGGAAACCAACACAAGCACTTTAACGTCTGCAGAGAAAGAGAGCGTCGCCAAGGCATACCAAGAACAAAATACGGAGGCAAACCGCAAGACCTACAACTCAACTCAAGTAGATACGTCTTCTGCAGTTTATCAAGATGCAAAGTCTAGAGATGAAGCTGTATCACAGCAGCGAACCACAGGCGAACAATTGCAACAGGCAGAGGCTAGATCTCGTGAATTACGTGATGGTGTTACTTCGTCAGGTTCGGCTGGTAGTAGTGCGAACATTAAGTTTGGCGAGCTGATTTCTACCAATAATTCGGGATTATTTACTAAAACGGATACGTTACGCCAAATTGCTCAGAATGCCGCTGATGGCGCGATGCGAGGCAAATATGGAAACGATTGGGATGCTGCTACGAATGGCTTGGATACGCTCGACTTTATAAGCACAATGAGTGCTTTAGATGCTAAAGCCGCTGGTGCTGGGGCTGGGACAGCAGAAG
The DNA here is from genome assembly GCF_000203935.1 of Shewanella sp. ANA-3. Taxonomy (GTDB): domain Bacteria; phylum Pseudomonadota; class Gammaproteobacteria; order Enterobacterales; family Shewanellaceae; genus Shewanella. Next base: position 152,466 of record NC_008573.1, read on the forward strand.
AAGCCAAGTTGAATGCGATGAAACAGGACTATGCCGCTAATCAATCATTATATGACGTGGCTCGAGATAATAATGCTCTACAGGGGATTGTTAATAATTCGCAGACTCTTATGTCTGCGAATGGAAAACCAATTCCTCTCAATGATGTAGGCTCAATAGCTGACCGATCTGTCGGTATGTTATCGGATATAATGTCACGTACTCAATCAGACCCTATGATGGCTGACGCGGTTCGACATCTTACCGTAGGTTCGGCTATCGGATTTGCCGCTGTAAATGGAACGGAATCTGCCAACACGACAGCGATGGCTGTAGGTGACCGATTCACACAAATTGGTCAGTCACAAATATCGGATTACGACAAGCCAGCCCTAACGAGCGAGCAACAAAAGTTCAAGTCTGATCAAGAGGCAGGTATTGGAGCAACAGGTCAGCGCATTAACAAAGAAGGTCAAAAGGTAGAAGATGAGGCAGCACAAAGAGCTAAGGACTTTAAGCCTTCTAAAGAGGATTACGATAATCAACATCTAGAGTCGCCTGCAAAATGGACACCTGAACAGCAGCATAAACTTGATAAGTTAGACAGGAATATTGATGACCTTTGGAAGAAGTTGGAAGAAAGCCAAAAGGTCGGCGGAACCGCTGGTGTGAACAATATCATCGATACTTTGGGGCAAGAGCTTAAGTCGGGAACTTTTGGTGCGGTATCGCCAAAGGTTGTTGATGACGTTATGAAGGTGATGAAATCAGCTGCAGAGTCTCCAGCTGAATTGTCTAGGGTGCTAAATGATTTTGCGAATAGACAATCAAGTTATTACACCGGCGATCACGCATCTCAAGTGGCGCCAGTTATCGCTGCGATGGCTAACGCGGCCGATGGATTACTGGGTAAGGCCATTGACAGTGGTCAATTGAGCCCAAGCGAGAAGTCAGTATATCAAAATGCACAACAAGCCTTTGGTCGTGTGAACGAAGCGTATGCTAGTCAAGATATTGTAGATCGGCAATCCCATGCGGGTAATGCTGCGGCTCAAGTTATTTCGACGTTGGGCTCCGACAAGGATATGAAGACTCAAAAAGCTGTTGCTCTGGCATCAGTAATTGCGGCAGACGGTGATACTAAAAATCCATTACCAAGCGCTGAATTTAGTCGATTGCAAAGAGATGGCAATCCATCTAAAGACGAAGTGCTAGATATGAAACTCGTAACTGATCGTGCTCAAGATATTGTGACTCAAGCAATGGCACAAGAAGGGTTATCGGAGCCTGTGAGAGAAAGATTAGTTCAGACGCTTCAAGGCTTACAGGACTTTGATCAGAAATTATCAACATCACGCAACTCGGACGCACATACAAGAACAGGTACAAGTTATGACCATGCAACTGACTATGACGATGCAACCAAAAATAGTCCGGTAATGAGTGGGCTAAGCTCAAGCGAACGGATTCATCTAATGGATGGATTCCACCGCATTGGTGAGGGAGAAGGTTCAACTCAATCTAGGATGGAGAACACCCGATTTAACGGTCAAGGTGCGAACATGCAACTTGAGTCCATTGCCAATAAGATGTCGCCAGAAGATAAAGCAGCAATTTTAGGTTCTCTTCCAGATTCGGTAAGGGCGAATGTCGAGCGAGGTATGGAATTAACCGCAAGCAATTCATCGCCATCAAGTGAAAAATTTCCCATAGGTGAGACACAATTCCCATCAAGCCCAGTGGCTTCGGCTCAGGGTGATGCGGTGAGCCAACAAGGCGCAGCGCCTGCAACTACGGCTCAGGGTGATGCGGTGAGCCAGCAAGGCGCAGCCCCAGCGGCCACGGCTCAAGGTGACACGGTGAGCCAACAAGGCGCAGCGCCTGCAACTACGGCTCAGGGTGATGCGGTGAGCCAACAAGGCGCAGCCCCAGCGGCCACGGCTCAAGGTGACACGGTGAGCCAACAAGGCGCAGCGCCTGCAACTACGGCTCAGGGTGATGCGGTGAGCCAGCAAGGCGCAGCCCCAGCGGCCACGGCTCAAGGTGACACGGTGAGCCAACAAGGCGCAGCGCCTGCAACTACGGCTCAAGGTGACACGGTGAGCCAACATGGCGCAGCCCCAGCGGCCACGGCTCAAGGTGACACGGTGAGCCAACATGGCGCAGCGCCTGCAACTACGGCTCAGGGTGATGCGGTGAGCCAACAAGGCGCAGCGCCAGCGGCCACGGCTCAAGGTGACACGGTGAGCCAACAAGGCGCAGCGCCTGCAACTACGGCTCAGGGTGATGCGGTGAGCCAGCAAGGCGCAGCCCCAGCGGCCACGGCTCAAGGTGACACGGTGAGCCAACAAGGCGCAGCGCCTGCAACTACGGCTCAGGGTGATGCGGTGAGCCAACAAGGCGCAGCCCCAGCGGCCACGGCTCAAGGTGACACGGTGAGCCAACAAGGCGCAGCTCCAGCAAGTACGGCTCAGGGTGATGCGGTAAGTACAGCAAGTCCTGAAAGAAGTGAACCAGAGGTTCGTTATGTCGAAACTCCTGCCGAAAATTCTACGCAATCGGGAAGTACAGTTGTTGAGAACAATCCTTTCGCCTTCGATGGTAATCAAGCTGGATTCAATTTCTCTGTAATGGGCGGATTTGGGAACAACGTCCAACCCTCAAACGTGAGTTATAACAGTGTTGATTTGGTGGGTGGTGTTGCGGCCAGCGGTCACTCTGTCGCAGGTTCCAGTAGTAGCGGTGGACCATCTATGGACACTTCCAATAGCAACGTGCCAACGATGGAGCGTTGATTGATTGAGGTTTTAAATTCGGCGGTTTTTACCGCCGTTTTTTTTGGGAAATTTGTTGTTTTTGAATAGTGATGTAGCATGGATGGAAATGTAGTGGTAGGGGAAAAATTTTGAAGATATTTAGCCTATTAGTGGCAGCTTGTTTTAGTTCAGTCAGTATTGCCAATGCTGAAGAGATAACAGTTACAGAGTCAGCAACCGATTTATGGGGTGTGAGTTATTTAAGTGGTAAACCAGTGGGCCGCAAAATGTCACTCAACAATTTCAAGGCGGATCTAATTGACCGAGCGGCGAGAAAAGCAATTTACTCTAAATTAAACCCTACAGCACAACAGGGCGTATTGATCAGGTCATCATCTAATGACGAATCGGTATTGCATGAGGTCGTTACTGCAAGTTCTTATATGTATTCTGTAAATAGTGTTGAATTCGGCTATAACGTGTTGCCTGCAGGTATTGAGATTAAAGCAGATATAACCGTTAGCATTCGTCCTTATGACGAGTCCATGCTGTTAAAACAGTTGGAAACGGATGTTCATCTATCGTCGCAGAATAGGCGCCACTGGACACCGATTGATGGACGCTATTTGAAAGAAAAAGAAGATAGAATTTATGGCACTCCTAATAGTTTGTTTGTGATCACCGGCAATCATGAGAACACTATGCCCTCCGACTATCAGTTTGTGTCTACTGAAACCTTTTTGGATTATTGGGTCATACGATACAAAGTCATGCTCGCTGACGCTTACGGGCGCCGTGGGGTAAAGGGTTCCTTTTTAGGTACGGTAGATGATGTTAGCTCAAGGCCAGATAAGGTCTTTGATGCCGTACTGTCACATAAGCCTCAACAACAGATTAAATATCCTGACCAACAGATGATTAAAAGGATGGATGGAGCATTAATCTTAGTTGGTAAAAAGGTCGTATCTGTCAACAATTTGAAAAATACGCAAGTACCCATAGGTATGAGCGGAACAATTCAGGCAATGCCGTCGAAGTAGGGATGGATTTTATATGCAAAAAATTAGTGCCGCGCTGCTAATAATTACTATGTTGTTAACTAATACAGATGTCATTGCGGGTGAGTTTGATTATCGTGGTAATGGTGTGTCCAGGTTAATTGTTCATGGATTCGACGACGCCGATTCGCTTGCGCACACAGGAAGTATCAAATCGATTCAATATGCGCTTTACGATGCTTTGATGCAGTCAGGCCGCAAGATTGAAAAGCCTTGGGAAGTTGTGATGGTTTTGAATTTGTCCCCGTATGAAGTTACCGGGAGTGATTTAGCCTTTGAACAAGGAGTGATAGAAGGCCAGTCGGAGCCGATATTTAGAATTGTTGCCAGCAAAACAATAACAGTGAGAGGTGATGTGATTGATCGTGCTTATAAAAATGTTTTGAGGTTGGAGCAAAATCAGGAGTTTCAAAAGGCTTTTGACCAGTATTCTAAAGCGATGAATCATAAAAATGCGGGAGAGATGTCAAGGATCTTTATGAGTTTTGAGGCGCTTGATAAGCTGGGAATTTATCTTGAACACACGATTTCAAGTTATTGATATACAATCGTTTTAAAAATGGCTTTTCGAAGATTTTTGAAATTAAGATATAAAAAAGCTGGGAATGTCCCAGCTTTTTTTAGGAAATTAACCTTGAAGGAAGTTTGTCCAGCCTTTCCAAAGGTCTTTATAAACGCGATCTGGTGCAGACGGAATTTGAGTCGCTAGTTTGTTGCCACTGGCTTTCAATTCGCGATGTTTAGCTCTAAATTCCAACATACTGCTGCAATTCCACTTCTTAACTTCTTTACTAGCTTGGTTAAAAGTGACGTACTTTTGTCTTTTAGCAAGAAGGTCTTTGAACTTGACACCGAATAACATGGTCGGTGCTGCTGGCACAAAGTCAGGCAGTTGTTTATTTGCAGCCATTTCTAAAAATTGAGTTGAAGTGGTGATGTTATTTTCTTTAAACCATCTTTTCACTTTCTCAAGAGTACCTTTTTGGTGGTAATCATAAGGTTCTTCATTTCCTAGGAAATGGTTCCAAGATTGCCACATACCTTTTCTTGTATAGAAAGAACGAGGATCAGAAGGAATGTTTTTAGGTTTTTCATTCTTCTGGTGATACTCCACCCATTCGGCCATTGTTTTAATGCCAGATGCTTTGGCATATTCGGAAGATGTCTCATAACTAGCAAATACGCCGCCGCGACTATGAATGTCATCTTCTTCCGATTGCGGTATTACAGGTGCGTTAGGGTTCAACACCCCCCAACCTTGCCATAATCCTCTACGGCCATAGAATAATGATGGCGACACTGGTAGATATGGAGGGATTTCATTAGCCTCGACGTATCTAAGCCATTCTGCACGACTGGTAACTCCGAGATCTTTTATATACTCCACCCAATCTTCATAAGATAAAAACTGCACCCCTTTCCGTGAGGTTATCATCTTCTCCGAAGCAACTTGCTCTGGTTTTTTGATGTTATCCTTGGGTACGTGCGTTAGTGGTGCAGTAACCGGAAATTTAAGTACGTTGTTGCTATTCATGATGTTTTCTCGATTTTTTGACGGCTTCGCGCTGGCTAGGCTCGTAAAATTCCTGAGAGGGTAGTTGTCTACTCAGTACGATTTTCATCTATGAGTATGTGCGAAATCTCTCACAAACACAATTCAAATATTCTATAGGTTAATTATTCCTTGTTAATCTTTGACATGTAAATGTGTAATTCTGGAATGAGAAGATCCGTGTCAGGCGTTGCATCATTGCGTTTTGAACGTGTCTTAGTACCGTAATTACTTTCTAAGTGTTTGACCTTTATGTCGTAATCGGAGAAAACGAAAAGAGGTGTTTGGCCGTTGTATTGCAGTTTTTCTTTACTACTACCAGCTTTCCAAATGTTGTAAATCGTTGTTGGTATTATGTTTCTTTTTATTCGAAAACTATGTGATTTTTGGTTTTTTTGAAAAATTTCTAGATATTCATTTCCTTTTGAAAATTCCAGAATGTTGTTTTGCACTGCTTTTTGTATTCTTGTTGAAAAATCCTTTTCTTTCAAAACGCGCATTCCACTTCTCATGTACCAAGAGACTGAAATGGTAGATTTTTCTTCGCATTTTAAAACGTGGATTTTTCTTGTGAGCATAACGAGTGAGCACAATGTATTTTGCCGGGCTAACGTTGCTCTTAACTTGTGTAGGTCATGCGTTGATAGTAACGCTTGAATGTTATCTTTCGTATTATTTATTTTTTCAATCAGTTGATTTATATGGTTATATTCTGAATGAGGGAAAATGATAACACCTGGTGTTATACTGGTTCTGCCGATTGAATCTTCAGAAAGCGTCATTTGAGTTAAGGAAGATGCTATCCACCCTCGCGCTTTGATGTCAGAAAATAGTTCTACTTTGAATTTATCAAATGTTTGGGGTGAAGGAGTTATTTTATAAAAAAATGACTGATTGCTAGCTGCATCAGGAAGATGACTGGCTAGTTCAATTAATTCAAGAGTCAGTTTGTTGTACAAAACATCAAAAGAGTTAATGTCGAATGCGGCGTTAGTCACCGTCTACCTCGTAAAATTCCGAAATTCCCTTTCTTCTGATTCATTTGAAAACTTAGAACTCTTCTAAAAAAATGTTATTATATATTAAAAACTTTGCGTTTAGAAAACTGTGTAGGCCATATGATGAAAATCAACAAACTAGCAACAGTATCACTGTTCGCCATGATGCTTTCAGCGTGTGCTGTATCAGTATCAACTGAAAAACCTGAAATTTCTGATTGCTGTAGTAAAACAATTTATGATCAAAATATCAATGTAAGGCATCAACAAAGATACGATGTTCGGAACCTTTCAGCTGATGCTGGGAGAAAAATAGGCGATCTCGATCTTGCTTTCGAATTGGAAAAGGCGAGAGATGCGGCTGTTAATGATGGCCGTAGCTCCATGATGAATTACTATCGTGATGTTTACCGTGCAGCAGTTTCATCTGCTTACAGTGATAGCTATCTGCCAACGCAAGCGCCAGCTGCAAATGATGAAAAGCGTGATCTGCAACAATTCAATGCTGATGCCCAAATCATTATTCACCAACCCACCGATAGAACGCTTTATTTTGAGTATGATGCTGTCGGCTATTCCGATATTGCCGAGGCTCAATATGTTTTGGCTAAGCACCGTGATTATCTTTTAAAAACCCACGGTAGAGTGCTGGTTGTTGGTTATGCTGATATTAGTGGCTCAGCTGATTACAATCTTGCTCTTGGACGCAAACGTGCGGAGCGAGTAAAAAACGAATTGGTCACCAAAGGGGTGCCTAGTGAACTGATTAGCGTCGTTAGCTATGGGGCTTCGTATTCGCCACCACTTATGAGCGGTCATACTGACAATTTGAAGTTGTGGCGTAAAGTCGAGTTGTATTATTGAGTCGAAAGGCCAATTTTTGCGTCATTTGAAATGTCTGGTCTAATCATAGTCATGATGATTAGTGGAGATTTAAAAATGAATAACAGCTATTACAGCCAACCCGCTTACAACGCAACCCCACAAGCCCAATCTCAATCTGCTCCAATGCAACAGCAGACGCATTATTTTCAACCGCGCCAAGGTAACCCTATGAATATTGGGCCTCACCACGAGGCCGCAAATTATGATGAATATCAGCAGTACCAACCCCAGCATGACAATCGCCGCGGATTTGAAGAGCAATCCGCACAAAGCGCTCAAAATGTTCAGCCTGCAGCTGCTCCAGAATTTGAAAAATCGGTAAAAATCCACGGTAAGGCCGCTGCGCTGACCATCGTCGCATCTGTCACTAAGAAAGGTTTTCACACCTTGAACATTGAAGGCGCAAACGGAATGGGGGATGGCACTAAAAAGTTTGATTGGCAGGATAAGACAATAATTCAAATCACCGCGACTGAATATCGGCATTTGTTAGCCGTGCTATTCGGATTCATTCCATTCATTGAGTTTAAGTCACATGGCCCACAGAAAAACAAAAGCATCTCGGTCAAGCGACAACAGAATGGGTTTTTCTTCTCAATCAATGAGGGTGGCAAGAAGCCAAAAGCTGTTCCTGTGAGCTTTGATGATGCTTACTTACTCGGGGTCTACGCATTGGATGTATTTGCACGAAATTACCCTAACATTGACTCACATTGCCTGTTAAATACCGTTCAAACCTTTACACAGCTGCCGTACTATCCTGTCCAGCAGTAGTGCTAGGCGTTTTCAATCGGCAAGGAATGAGTTTTGAAAGCGCCGTAGGTGTGGATAGCCAGTTGAGGATAATGCGACAGAAGAGTCTCTATCCACGTCTGCGCAACCGATGGATTATCGGTCATGCTTGGAAGTTGGTACTTAACAATGATCTTGTCATTTGATTCTGGGATAACTCCCAGTTTTAAATGGTAGGCCGCGCTGTGACCTCGGGCATGAATAATTTGAACTAGCACTACTGGCATTTCTGACTCTAGTCGTTTACCGCATTCGTCCACTAATTCTGAATATGAAATAAACAATTTACATATGCCTTAGCATTATAGATTTGTGTTATTGACGCTACTATAATCCATCCTAATTCAAATATGGAGATGTAATTTTGTGAATGCGATAAGAATTTGTCACAACAACCCTAAAATCCGAGTATGGTTTGGTACTTCATTCACACCTTACCCTCGCTCAGTTTTTTATTCGTTGATCTCAATTGTGGGTTTCAGCACGTTGTCTGTGATCGTCAACCTCCATAACTCATTAACTCCTTGGGCTGGGATAGTTGTACTTGGGGGGGGGGCGTTGGTGGCGCTTGGATTAAAGAAGAAGGTCTATATGTCTTATCTTTACGAGTCTGATTGCCTGCTCGAGTTGACACTGTGGGGGGGGCGCATTTGGAGTCGAGAATTCAACTTAGCCAATGATGAACTTAAAATTGAAAGTACAATGAACGCTTATCGCGTGGTTCTCAGTGACAAAAGTATCGTGCTTACCAATTCGCGGGGATTAGCTGAGCAGGTTCATGGGCAGTTAGCAAAACTGATTAAGGTTTGTCACTCTTAGGCTTACTGTATATACGTGTTTCGACTTTCCAAGACTCAACAACCTCCGTGGTTTTCCCACCTTCTGATTTCATCGTTTTTTGTTCCCATGAAGAGACAACTGGCTTGCTGAGCTCATTACGTTCAGCAAGTTCGATGTAAGCATTTTCAGCCATCAATTCGTTTAGGGTTGGCCGTTTCTTGCCATCATCTTTGGCGTAGACATTTAGCGTAGCTGAAGCAATCGCACAAATGGATACGGCTTTAATCAGTCTGATAAGTTTCATGAATTTCCTACCTAGAACTATGGTTTATGTTAGATCTTAACTTAGATTAAATAACATGCAAACTTAATTATCTGTGTTAAAGTAATCGCTCTCGATGAAGGAGCTACTTATGAATTTCAGTCAGCATCGCTACAAACTTTTAGCGGCTGCGTTATTAGCCTTGCCACATTTTGCATTTGCGGAAATTGAAGGTATGACCTTTACGTCTGTTATGCAAGAACAGACGACTTTGACACCTGCTTCGGCTATGGCCATCAACCCGGTTCTTGAACATTCAATGAATGTTTATGTGTCTGCCGGTCTTGACCGAAAGCTAAAACTATATTGGCTTTCTAGTGGGGTCAAGCTTAACGAAGTCAATACGGGTGTGATTGGTGTTTCCGACAGAATTACATTTCAAGGAAAAGACTTTTACGGAAAACAGATCTCTATAGTTGCGCCTAATTCACAGGGAAATTATACCTTACAGGCTGACTTGTTAACCGTTGATGGGAATGTGATTGGCTCTTGGTCTATTCCGGTGACAATAGATACTCAAGCACCAACAGCCAATAGTTCTGATTTAGCTTTTAACTATAGATCCTTCGGTGGAACTTTAGCTTCATATAGCCCTATGGATTTCGGCCAATTAAAACTCACAGGTATTCAAGATACAGGTGCTGGGCTCAAAAATGTTCTCTACATTGTGAAAGATGATGTGAGCCTTTCATTAATAAATTCGATTAATGCTCAATTGGATTTAGATACTTCCACTGCGAGCCTTTCGTCCCTACCATCTGAGGTTTTACCCAGTGATAGAGGTTGGTATCAGGCTGGTTTTAGGGTCTTTGATGCAGCAGGTAATTATTCAGATTTTACTGCTCGCTCGTTTATCGAAAAAGCCTCATATCCCTTACCAGTTCGTAGCGACATTTATGATGCTTCAAGTGCTACGTGGAAGCCGTACACATCTTGGATGACCATCTACAACAATCCGATAAAAGTCCGCTATAGACGGCCCTATTCTGAAACGTTGGAAGCAAACGGGGATTATGGTTGGAGTAGTTATGGTTATCGAGAGGGTGATTTTGTCTATAACGAATTTACTGTCTCATATCCTACAGTAAACCCATATTGGGTTGCGCTGACGAAAAGTGGCATTCACTCAGTCAATTACCTTTCTGATTTCAAGTTCACCCTAGGCCCAGGTGTTGATCGTTCGCCTACTAAGCAACCTGACACTGTACAATGGTTTAGTGAGGAAGGTGGCAGTGGGGGCGAAAGAATCAGTGTTGGCAAATACACAAAAGTGGTAAGGCTTCGTCTAAACAGTGAAAAAATGGGTTATGAACAATTAGCCGTTGTTTCAGGTTTAGGCTCCTGTGTTATCCCAATTGGTGAAACCTATTGCGATGTTACAATCAACAGAGTATTTGAGTCTGGTTTTGGCTATACACCCTACAGCTATGTGGTCTACTCAAGTGTGAACGGTGTCAGTGATGGACGTTTTAGTGCTCAATTTAATTATTGGTATACATATTGGGATTTTATTGCTCCCACAATCGAATCGGTCAATGTTACTGATGATTCAATAACTGTAAACGTGTACGACACGAACACTACTAGCGATTGGCGTTCTGGAATGTGGAAGACAGAGGTTTTCCGATTGCAATCTAGTTTAGGCTTCGCAATATCTCCCGATTCTTGGGTGATCACCGGCACCGGCCGTCATCGAGTTACTTTTAAACTCAATCGATTACCAAGTGGTCGTCAAAATATTTCGTTTTACGCAGATGACACCTATGGTAATCGGGTAACACAGTCGATTCTATCCAATTATCTAAACGACACTACGCCTCCAGTTTTGCGATTGCAATCGCCTTCTGGAGCGCAAATCACAAACGGAAGCACCATTAATGGTTTAGAGAGTTTACGTATCAGCATTACTGATGATAGTGAAGCCAATATCAATTCGGTTGTGCTATCTGGAGGGGCTGCTAAGGATTCAGTTTATGTTTCTACAAATAATTTAGGTGATGGTATTTACGACCTGAATTACCCTCGTTTATTCCCTAGTTTGGAAGCGAATGAAACTTACACTATCAATATTACCGCTCAAGATACAGCAGGGAACGCATCGACGTTAACTTCAACCTTCTTGTATTTGCCTGCCAACTTATTGCAAGTTGGGCAAATGACGACTTTGGCTGTTAATAAACAACTGCAGAACACGCAAAACGACCCAATTACATCAATTAAAACTGGTGTGCTCAGAACGGCTGAAGGACAACTCGCGTCCGGTGCTCAAACGGCATTTATCACGTTACGCAGTGACGCCAAAATCAACGTCAATATCCTTGGTAGCGTGTTGCAACCTGGGGAAACTAAACAAATCACGATCATCCCCAGCATCACAGGTGAAGTTGTTATTCCTGTTTACTCTGCTTCTCCTGGTGTGAAAGGGCAGGCAAGCTTCATGATCGACATTCCGCAAATCACTTCTACCAATTAAAGGGCAGGCCATGCAAATTAATAAATCACTACTTTTAGGGCTGTGTAGCGTCATCTGCTCTGGCATGGCTAACGCGGCAGTAGAAGGCTTTTCGTATACAGACACCAACGCTACAGTGAAAACCACTGAGGGCTCGCTCATTAACCCTCAAACTGATGCGATGGTTTACCTCTCTGGAGGGCTTGATAACAAACTTAAGCTATCAGTCATCAACACCAGTGGAGTGACGGTGTTCAACAACACCACAGATTTTATTCGAGTTTCTGACAGGTTAAGCTTTTCTGGACGAGAATTTTACGGAAAATCAATAACTATCCCCAAATTGATGGATGGTTTGTATAGCCTTAAAATCGAAACGATTAACAGTTCTGGTACAACAATTGATCAGTATACAAAGGTTGTTGAAGTTGATACTGAGGGACCTATCATTGGAGACTGGTATGGAAATGGAACAAGCAATTATGGTGCCGAAACAGGGTCGAATGAGATTTGGTGGCTAAATACACAAAACACCGGCGAAGATTCGAAAATTTGGATAACGGATGTAAAAGGTGCGGTTTCAGGTTCTGTCATTGTACAAAAACTAAATTCCGATTCCATCGTATTAACAAGACCCATGGTCATAGACCAAGCAGCATTCAAAGCTGTGATAAATGCACAAACAGACTTATCAAATATATTACCGTCAAATAACGCTTCTGATCCATATTCAATGCAGGCTCAGCTATATGATGCAGCAGGTAACATCACTCGTTCAACTGTCAAAACATTCTATTACGACAACTATGGTGGGGCTCCATCTTCTCCTTTTGCAGTCTTCGACCCGGATGCAAACTTGGCTGAAAGTGTATCTAGTTCATTTGTAGGTTTTGTAGCTTATACTCCAGGCATGACAGTCAAAACCAACCCCGTTCGATTGTTATATAGAGTACCAGTAGATAACGTTCGAGACGCTGGAGTGAAAGGGGGGCTTGCTCTCGCGAACTCAGTGGGAGCGACAAATGTTATAATTAATGGTGAATACGGTTATTTTGATATGACAGCGCCATTTGGATATAACAACGCAAACCAAATTAAGTGGGTTGACTTTGGTCGATGGATGGCAGGCACTATCCAATACAATTTGTCATTGTCTGAAACTGCTTCAAAATCCCCAGTGTTGACGTCAGCAACATTTTTGTTAAATGACGTTCGAATGTCTATTACGACAGGGATCATGCATCATAATTCGATTTTGCCAGCTACAATGACTGATTTTGAGCTTCGGGTGCAGCCGCGGGATTACGTGCAACGCGCAAGTTTTCGTGGATATTCTTGCGACATTCCAGCAGGTGAGTCAATTTGTAGCTTAACGGGTTTAACATATGAGATGACCAAAGGTGGATATGGCTATTTGCACGATGCTATCGGTGTTGTGTCAGTGGGCCTGCCGATGGGAACACTTTACGCGAATTACAGCTACGGCGAATCAACCTATAACGATGCTCAATACCCGCAAATGACCAGTTTTAAAGTTGATACGACAACTAACACTCTTACTGCATTTGTTTATCTACCGGGTGCAGGCAGTTGGTTTGAAAGGTTAGTCATGAAGGCCGCTAGAATTAAATATGGTACAAAATATTTAAACCCTATTAGTTCAATTCGCAACGGTGTTAATTGGGAATACGTCTTTAACTTAAATTCTCTGCCGACTGGAAACCATTCACTAGAATTAGAGATGGTCGAGAATCACGGGCCTACCACTGTGTCCCCGCTTCAAACATTCAAAGTAGAAAACGCCACACCAACAATAAGCATTACCAATTCCGGTAGTGCAGTATTCAATGAAATTGTCGGGCTAGATGACTTGGTAGTGTCCATTGCAGATGAATCAAGCTACACCATCGATAGTGTTATTATCTCCGGCGGTTCAGCTAACGACACGGTTTACTTGGCCACTGTAAGTAAAGGCAATAACGTGTATTCATTGCAATATCCAAGGCTTTTCCCATCACTTACATCCGGTGAGATTTATACTTTAACGGTGAAAGCTACCGACGTTTTTGGCAACCAAGGCGTTAGTAGCAAGAGCTTTACTTATCAGCCGCCTAACATAGTAAATGTAGGCTCATTAACCACTCTTGCAGTATCTAGGGATTTAGCTAGCTCTGCAGACAAACCTGTCAGTGAAGTCGTCATTAATGATCTGAGAACAGTTGAAAGCCAGCTCGCTTCGGGACCGCAAGATGCTTTATTTACGTTACGCACTGACGCAGAAATAAGTGTTCAGGTACTTGGTCAAGTGGTAAAGCCAGGTCAAACGGTAACGTTAAACCCGGTGGCTACTTCGGGAGTCGTTAAATTTTCGGTGTATCCCGCGGCGAGCGGTCAAAAAGGGAAGGCACAGTTTTTATTTGAAATATTAGAAGTGAAGAGCAACATCTGATAAGGGCGTTGTTGCCTAAATCAATCTTAGGTATGCCTTTTCCTAAAAGGGTTCCTGGTATTAATTGACCCTCTGGCGAATAGGCATACCCAGTCCTATGACTTTGTTCATCACTTTCACACCAGCCAGTGCCTCGCCGACTTGGCCGTTGTAGTCCCGCAGGCTCAATTTCGGGCTAATCAGTTGCTTGTAACGATACATAGCTGTTTCTGACAGGGAGCGTTGGTGATAGTCATTCTCTTGTTTCCATTGTTTGAGTTCATCACTTTTCAGAGCGCTGACGGCCTCGTTTCTGGGATGACCTTCTTCCCAATAACCTGCATTTTTTCGCGGCGGTATCGTAGGTTTACACCCTCTGCGTTTCAGCAGCTTATGACATTTTTTGGTGTCATAAGCACCGTCAGCTGACACTTGTTTTACCTTGCGCCTTAGTGGGTTTAATAACGTTGGGAGAACCTCACTATCTGCCACACTCTCTAAACTGACTTCGGCTGCGATGACTTCATGTGTGGCCGCATCTATCGCAAGGTGCAACTTACGCCAAGTTCGGCGTTTTTCCTTACCATGTTTACGCATTTTCCATTCACCTTCGCCATATACTTTCAGTCCTGTGGCATCGACAACTAAGTGAGCAATCGCGCCTCGGCAAGGGGGGCGGTAGTTAACTTTGACTGTCTTTGCCCGCTTGCTGATGCAGCTGTAACCAGGTGAAGTTAATTGCAGACTCATCAAACTAAACACTGAGTTGAGAAAACCTTCTAGTGCTCGCAAGGGGAGATTAAACAAACCTTTGAGCATTAAGGCGGTTTATATCGCCGTGTCACTGTATTGAAATCCCCGACCTCGACCACCATGGTGTTCAGTGTGACACCAGAGGTTGAGCGCCTGCTCGTCTATCCAAAAAGTCAGTGAGCCTCGGTTGGTCAACGCCTTGTTATATTCCGGCCAATTGGTAATGCGAGATTTAGATTTGCCCATCTGATAGCGGTTTCTGCGTGGTATTCACAGGATCTGATCGCATCTGAGACGGAAGGTTCATTCATTTAGGCAACAACGCCCCGCAGAAGGAAAGAAGCTTAATAGACACCACATAGAAGCACTCAGTCAGCGCTTTGGTGTGCCTGTATCATTATTTTTTTAGCTCAGTGAATCAGACTTGCCTAGTCTGGTTCACGTGATAACATCTCGCTACACGCTTAGCTCGTCAACCAAAGGTGGCTAGCAAGCTGCCTTTGCACCGATGTTGTTACACGCTGCATTTATCCATGTTCGGGCATAAATATCTCCCTAACTCACAGAGTATCACAGGGTGAGATTATGCTTTGTAAATTCTGTTAACATTTAGCTATTTTGTTCTTAAGTCGACTTAATGCGAGATTATTGATTGATATAAATCATCCATAATCGAATGAAATTCGTTCGACTGGATAGGTTTGTCCCTAATTCAACTGCGAAGTGCGACACTCGCCAATATCAAGCAGCCAATACCATTTCTTTAAAGACAATCGCTGGTTGCTTGAAATCTAAACACTTTTTCGGTCGATAATTTATCCGCGATAAAGCGAATTCAATATCACTGTCTGTTACCGTTGTTAGGTCGGTTCCTTTCTTCACATATTGCCTTAAAAGACCGTTAGCATTCTCATTGGCTCCACGCTCCCAAGAACTATAAGGGTGGGCAAAGTAAACATCAGCCTCCAACTCCTTTGCGATGGTTTCATGGCCTGCAAACTCTCTCCCGTTATCTGCCGTGATGGTATGGACATGCTCCTTGTAAGGCATGAGTAGTTCTATGGTTGCTCTAGTGACATCATCCGCTGACTTGGATGGCACTTTCTTCACCAAGTAAAATCGTGTTTTACGCTCTAAAATAGTCACCATCGCCCCCGTGCCGTGCTTGCCTAATACGGTGTCGATTTCCCAATCACCAAATCGCTCCTTACTGTCAACTATGCTTGGCCTATCATCGATAGAAACCGCATTTTTGATCGCTGGTGCTTTCTCTTTTTTACCGCGACGATACCGCTTGTGACCTTGCCTCAAGTGGCGATATAACTTGCCACCCGAGCGTTTATCCTGCGCAACAAATCGGTAGATCCACTCATAGCTGACAGCGGCACCGACTTTAGTTAATACACTGGAAATCTGCTCTGGACTCCAATCCGCTTCTAAAAGGAGGCGGATAAAATCAACACGCTCCTGAGGTATTCTGTATTTACGCGCTAATGTGCGTTTTTTGAGTGATAACACCTGACTGAGCTTCGTTTGGGCAATAATGACTGCCCTTGCTGCCACGTTTAAGCTCCCGATATACCGTGGAGCGATGGCACTGAACGGTTTTAGCAATCTCAGAAACTGAAATCCCCCGTTCCAAAAGAGCAGAAATCTGGTATCTTCTGCCTTCGGTCAACTGCTGATAATTCATGGTAGTACTGCTTGTTTCTTTGGCGAGAAGAGCGTCCCACTTTTAGCAGTTGGCTTCCTCTTCTACACCTTTCCATGAATGTCGCACTTATTATCTGAAATCGGGATCGGGAATTATGTTTTTCAAATAAATTTTCATTGCTAAATGCAGTATTTTTCACTACTATTATTTGAAAATCGTTGGAGATATATTTTGCGTAGAATCCACTTAATCATGATGTTTGTTTTACTGACGTTTGTCGGTCAAACTTTTGCGTCTGTGATTATGCCTGGTACTATGCCAATGAATTCAATGACGACTTCAAATATGCCTGCTGAAAATGGCAAAGCATGTCATGACGCTAGTATGCAAATGAACATGAACATGAACATGAACATGGATATGGATATGAGTGATGGTGCGGATGATAGTTGCTGCGCCCAAGCGTGCCATTGTCCTGTCGGATCATGTTTATCAGTCGCTTTAACGATGGCGATGCCAACGCTTAAATCAGAAGTCAATTTAGTTAATGCTGCAACAATGTTTACCTCAGCACTAATGCCTCAGTATCGTTCTTCTTTATACCGTCCTCCAATATTTGCCTAACATAGGCACAGTTACGCCTTTTTTTTGCTAGCTGTCCTAGCCAATCATGTAGTTTCAATTTTTTAACCTTTTGGTTAATAAACTGACATTAAACCGCGTTGTTTAATGTGACGAAATTTGATTTGGAGGCAATATTATGTCTGCTCTATATCGCAATTCTATTAGTTTTTTTCGTGTCATAGGTACTATTTTTATTCTGCAAACTATGGGAGGGATATTAATTGCCCGTGCAGCAGAGCCCGGCACTACGGAGCCATTACTCACCGTTTATAAAGATGCTAATTGCGGCTGTTGTGAGAAATGGCTAACGCATATTAGTGAGCGTGGATTTAGTGTTAGTGCCCACAATATTAACAACCTTTATGAGTTTAAACAGTCAAAGGGCATTCCTGCTTCAATGCAATCTTGCCATACCGCTGTGTCATCTCAAGGTTATGTGTTTGAAGGGCATGTCCCTGCAAAATTCATTAGTCGTTTTTTAGCCACCCCTCCTAAAGATGCTATCGGCTTAACCGTACCCGCTATGCCAGTGGGCAGCCCTGGCATGGAGTACCAAGATAAATTTATGCCATATCAAGTCTTACTGTTGAAAAAAGATGGCAGTAGTGAAGTTTACGCCCAAGTGAACTCGCTTGAGGAGTCTGTACAATGAAATCGCAATACATGATAAAACCCATGATTCAAATGACAAACAGTGAACTCAACAACAGCCGACGCCGGTTTGTGTTTGGTGCATCCGCCATGTTGGCATTGATGTCGATCCCTTTCCCTAAAAATGCCGTTGCCAATGCGTTAAGCCAATCGTTGAGCCAGCTCTCTGGCAAAGTGTTTGACTTAACAATTGACTATAAAATGGTTAATTTTACCGGGAAATCTGCTCGAGCTACTGTGGTAAACCAATTACTGCCCGCGCCGTTATTACGTTGGAAAGAAGGTGAAACAGTCACCTTAAGAGTAAAAAATAATCTCGACCATGATAGCTCTATTCACTGGCACGGTATTATTTTACCCACCGAAATGGACGGTGTGCCTGGCTTTAGCTTTGATGGCATTAAACCCGGTGAAACATTTGAGTATCAATTTACCGTCCAGCAAAGTGGCACATATTGGTATCACAGTCATTCAGGCTATCAAGAACAAACCGGTTTATTCGGCGCTATTGTGATTGATCCAGCGACCCCCGATCCGGTTATATATGACCGTGACTATGTGATCATGCTGTCAGATTGGTCTGACGAAGCCCCTGAAAACATTTATGCCAAATTAAAGAAACAAGCCGATTACTATAATTACCGTGAGCGTACGGTAATGGATTTTTTCTCTGACGTGAATAAAAATGGCTTAGCCAATACGTGGAACGCTCGTTCGATGTGGAATAACGCGCGCATGAGTGACAGAGACATATCTGATGTTACGGGTTCAACTTACACCTATTTAATGAATGGCAATCCTCCGCAACAGGGCTGGCAAGGGTTGTTTGAACAAGGTGAGAAGGTGCGCTTACGCTTTATAAATAGTTCTGCTATGACCATATTTGATGTACGTATACCGGGTCTCAAAATGAGTGTTGTCGCCAGTGATGGTCAGAACATTCAACCGGTATCTGTGGATGAATTTCGAATCGGTGTTGCTGAAACCTATGATGTGGTTATTGAGCCAGAGGTTGATAATGCCTATTGTATTTTCGCTCAAAGTATTGACCGCACCGGCTTTACGGTAGGTAACCTTACCTCAGATGCCAGTTTACATGCTCCTATTCCCCCAATGGATCCAAGGCCAGTCCTTGGCCACAGTGATATGGGCATGGATATGAGTGATATGGATATGAGCGGTATGGATCATAGCAAAATGGACATGGGCGCTGGTGATATGTCAGGCATGGATCACAGCAAGATGGCTATGGGTGGCGGTGATATGTCAGGCATGGATCACAGCAAGATGGCTATGGGTGGCGGTGATATGTCAGGCATGGATCACAGCAAAATGGCCATGGACGCTGCGAAA
Organism: Shewanella sp. ANA-3; assembly: GCF_000203935.1. GTDB lineage: Bacteria > Pseudomonadota > Gammaproteobacteria > Enterobacterales > Shewanellaceae > Shewanella. The sequence goes on from NC_008573.1 coordinate 171,503, forward strand.
GCGACAGTCTCAGGACTAGGGCTTGCAGGCTTTGGCAGTAACAATGAAATTAAACACATTGACACCGAGTTCGGCCCACAAGTGGATATGCGTGCAGATGCGCCAAAAAGTGGTTTACACGATCCCGGGATTGGATTGCGTGACCATCAACAACAATTTAATCGCAAAGTATTAACTTATGGCGATATTAAAGGCTTACATCCTACCTACGACACGCGCCAACCTAGCCGCGAAATTCAACTGCATTTAACCGGCAATATGAACCGATATATGTGGTCTGTGAATGGGGTGAAATTTATGGACGCCGCGCCATTAGAGTTTGAATACGGAGAAAGACTGCGGATCACCTTAGTGAACGACACGATGATGACTCACCCTATGCATTTGCATGGTATGTGGAGTGAGTTAGAGACAGGCGACCCTGATTTTATTCCCCGTAAGCACACGGTATTAGTTCAGCCGGGTTCTAAGATCAGTTACTTAGTCACCGCCGATGCAAAAGGGCAATGGGCATATCATTGCCACTTGTTATTCCACATGCCAGGCATGTTCAGAAAAGTCGTGGTGAAATAAGGGGTATACAAAGGGGTATACAGATGAATAAAACGAATTTAGTGGCATTGGGACTGTTGAGTCTGAGCGCCTCATTGGCTAGCTCAGCTGTGTTTGCCGGCGGTAATGATGATCCTCTATTAACAAAAGTCATGCTGGATCAATTTGAAAAAGGCGTGGATCCGCAAGATCCTACCCAGTTTAGTGCACAAGCCTGGTTAGGTTACGATTTGAATAAGTTGTGGCTTAAAACCGAAGGTGAATATTCAAATAGTGATAAGCAAGACCTTGAAATTCAGGCTCTTTACAGTAAGCCCATCGCACCATACTGGGATGTACAATTCGGTATTAAAACCGATATCAAACCGACGCCGAACCGTAATTGGGCTGTGATTGGGGTTCAAGGGTTAGCGCCATATTTTTTTGATATTGACGCGGCCTTATTCATCGGTGAACAAGGCCGTACGGCTATGCGGTTGAGTGCGGAATATGAACTGTTAATCACTCAAAAATTGATACTCACACCTGAAGTAGAAGTTAATTTATTTGGTAAGGACGATGCTGAACTTGGAATAGGCTCAGGCTTATCTGACGTCAGTGCAGGGCTGCGATTGAGATACGAGATTGTTCGAGAGTTCGCACCCTATATCGGTGTTGATTGGCGTCAGAAGCTCGGTAATACCGCCGATTACGCCCGAAGTGAAGGGGAAGATACACAAGAAACCCAGTTTGTTATTGGTTTTAGCGCGTGGTTCTAAGACCTCGTTCGTACACTGAGTTATAAGCTTGGCGCCAAGATGTTAGCTAAGCCAATATTAAATCATTTATGTAAACCGTTTTTCGATCGTTAAAAACAATATAAAAGGAAATATCATGAAATTATTTAACAACGTTTTAGTCGTAACAAGTCTATTCCTGAGTGCTTCAGCATTTGCTCATGTCGGACTGAGCAGTTCTATGCCCCCTAACGGTGCCATGCTAAGTCAAGCCCCAACAACGCTTGAACTGACCTTTACGGCTCCGGTACGTTTGGTCAAATTAACAATGCAAGATGAGAAGCAGCAAAGCGTACCGTTAACATTACCTTCAAGTGCGGCCAGTCAAGCTGAATTTTCATTCGCCCTACCAGCATTAAACGCAGCTAATTACACAGTTAACTGGATGATCATGGGTGATGACGGTCATAAGATGAAAGGCAACATGAGCTTTATGCTTCACGACTCTGGCATGAACACTCGCAGTGCACCGCCTATGACAATGGAGCATGAGACTAGCGAGCACACTGCACATCAATAAGTGGATGAGTAAACATGATATTAACCGTATTTGAAATATCGGTGTTGATATCTAAATGGGTTATCTATCTGAGTGTTGCCGCTGTTATTGGCGGCACATTGATGCAATACCTCATTAAGGGTCAACTTAATCTGAGCATTAGCGTTGCAAAATATACCGGCCTAGGTGCCGTATTGGGATTGATTGCCGTTAGTATCAATTATTTTGCGCAAGTAGGGGCTTTTGCTGAAAACGGCTTGATGGGAATATTTGATGCGCAGATGCATGCTTTTCTGTGGCCAACCCAGGTAGGGCAAACGGTGCTTTGGCGCTTAATCGGTTTTGGGTTAATGCTAGTGGCTAGTGGTTTACTGTTACATAAGAACCGTTATATCAAAACGTTTTCTGCGGTATTAGCGATTCTCAGTTGTCTGTTAATTGCTGTCACGTTTACTTTTATTGGCCATAGCACCGAACTGGGATTGCTTGCTCAAGGCTTAATATTGATACACGTGTTGATCATTGGCAGTTGGATAGGCGCTTTTTATCCATTATGGAAATTATGCTGCACCGATGACCACATCGTCATAAAAAATGTCATGGATACATTTGGTCGTTTAGGCATAGTGATTGTCATTCTAGTGTTGCTTTCAGGCATGGGAATGGTGTGGATGTTGTTTGATAGTCCCACTGAATTAATCAGTTCCGATTATGGTATTGCGGTCACCATCAAGCTCTGTTTGGTGGCTATCATTTTGCTTATAGCAGCATGGCATAAATTGGTTTTAGTACCTAAATTAACGATTGCGAACACATTACTCGCAAAACAAAAACTACAAAAATCGATTGGATTAGAAGCATTAATAGCAGTACTGATATTAGCGACAACAGCGGTACTTTCGAGCGTGCTAGGTCCTATGAGCCTTGGATAATCACTATAAATTAACAGAGAGATAAAAATGAAAAATAGCCCTTTAACAATACTCATAACGACCGGGATATTACTGATGTCCGCAGGACAAAGCTCATTGAGCTTCGCCCATGGTGATGAAACACACCCGATAGAACAAAAAGCGTTTATCGGTGTTGATTCCGCCGCGGGCAATGTTGTCAAACATTTTCATGCTGCATTACAAGCGGGCAATGAGGTTATTGTTAGGCAGTTATTAGCAGCCAATGTTCAAATTTATGAAGGTGGAAAAGTAGAACGTTCACTTACGGATTATGCCAATCATCATATGCTTGCGGATATGGCTTACTTAAAAGGGTTAACCATAACGCCAAAAGAACACCAAATAACGATTACGGGTGACATTGCTATTTCAACGTCAATAAGTCACGCCCAAGGTGAATATAAGGGTAAAAGTATTGACTCGATGACCATGGAAACGCTTGTGTTAATTAAACAAGTGGATGGTAGTTGGAAAATAACCCACGTGCACTGGTCGTAACTAATAAGAATTTCATCAACCAGATAAAGGATTATCTTGAGTTCCTTTGTAGGTAGTGTTCCCAAGAAAACCACAAAGACTCACGTCATGTTAATGCATGATATTTTATGGAAAAGGATTTCCATTTTTTATATAAAAAAGACCGGAGTAATTCCAGTCCTTTTACAAGCCATATTTAAATGTTAATTTTAAATAAGTTTCATAGTTGTAATGCAAGTTCTATCGTTATTGAAAGTAGACAATACTTCTCTCGCCACTCTTTTGCTTCCGTCTTTTGCTTCATAGTAAATATTAAATGCTAAGTTTTTATCTTTTGGAACCCAAAAGTCTATAAATCCATCACGTTGTGTCGTCATTTTTTTGTCTATTAATGTTTCACCTGTGTCAGTATCAGTCATGACAACTTTCATTGTTTGATTTATTATCTCTCCGGTACAACCTGTTAAAACATGATTCGTACATGGATGAGAACTATTAATGTACGGAGCTATTGAAAGAAAGAATTGATCTTTTGGTATTGCTACAGAACTACTTTTACCATCTGAGAAAGTTGCAACTATTCTATCGGGTAATACTTTTATCATTATCCCTTCATTATTTTTGTATAGTGTATGTGCTGTTGTAACAGCACTCTTATAGTCTAAATTTTTAAACGTTTCTGCATTTATTATTGTGGCATATGATTGACTTGAATATGCAACTATAAGTGCTAATAGAATGTGTTTTTTAATCATGGTCTGAGTTATCCTATATAGTTTATAAAATATTTTTATTTAAACGTGCCTCGCTTTTTTTATTGTAACGATTGTGGTTATATATATATTGAGCTAATTCACATTATTGATATTGGCCTGATGTTTTTGGTCGTTTGTTTTTTTGTTTTTTAAATATATGCTTTAACGCTCTATTCTCCTAGGTTTTTAGCTCAGGTTTTAAACTTGCGTCTTCATATAATTTTTCTACCTAAGTTTTTAAACTTGGGTTTTAAACCTATGTTTATTTTAAATTAATATTTATGTCGGTTTGATATTTTTTTGTTAAATAGATCACTGTTAAAAATGCTCTAGTTTGTATTATCGATTGGGTTTGTAATTTATTTGTTTATCTTTGATTTTAGTTTTACTTAATATAGTTTCTTATTTGTAACTTAACGTTAATAAGGTTTGTATGTTTAAATATAATAAATATTTTTGGTGTTATTAGCAATGAGTAATAATGCACTCTCTAATGATGATATTGAGAGTTTTTCTGAATGGATACACAATGGTAATGTTGGAGGTACAGCGAGATCGTACTATTTCGAACAAGATTTTGACGATTCAAATACAGAGAATAGCTCGATTTGGGTGAATGGTGGTAATGTTACTTTTAATACATCAGAGTTTAATGGGTTTAAATTGGGAGGAGAGGTACAGGGGTCATACGTTAGTAATATCAATGATGATGATGATACAACTGCGGGAGATATGAACGCACAAGGTCTTGTATTATCGGAAGCTTTTTTGAAGTATCAGTTTGGTGATACTGTGTTTTCTGGAGGTAGACAACACTTTTCATCACCCCTTATCGCTAACTCAGGTTCAAGATTGATAAATGAATCTTTTGAAATGTATCAGGTGTCTTCAAGTCATTTTGATGGTACTGATATTTCGATTGGATATGTGACTAAATATCAGACTCGAACAGATAAATCGTTTTATGTTGATAATGAATTTGTTGATTTTGATTTTAATGGTTCTGGCTCTCCTGGCGATTTTTATAAAATAGGTAATGATGGCGTTTTTTTCGTACAAGTTAACAAGCGAATCGCTAAAAAATTCAAAGTTAACTCACAGTACGCAAATGTAATAAATGAAGTCCAAGCACTTTATGCGGATGTCGAATATACATTGCCAACTAACTTTAACAGTTATATTGCAATGCAATATTACAAAACTAAGTGGGATAAAAATGAACTAGTCGATAATGATCTTTTGGGCTTTAAAGTAGGTTTCAGTCAGGGAGGAGTAGATTTTTTTGCTGGTTATACATTAGCTGGAGGAAATGAAGGAGATAATAGAGTTTTTAGAGGCATTGGTCAAGGAGCTTATTATCAGTTTACTGCCACTACTAAAACTGCGGGTGTTGGGGCATTTGAATCTGGAACAAATTCGTATCAATTGGGGTTAGGTTCTGCTATCTCTAATCTTAAAGGTAAAATATTTTATACATCTTTTGACAATCCCATAGTGGGAAAAGATTTAAATGAATGGACGGTTAATCTTGCATATCAATTTGATGGTAAACTCGAAAATATCGGTATATCAATTGATTTTTCAATATTGGATTATGAAAACAATCAAAAAGACGCTACAGATTTAAGAACGAAATTCACTTACAGCTTTTAAAGGTTGTAAATGTTTTTGACAAATGTTAATTCCCTAATAATTATATTGTAATTGTAAATTCAGGTCGTGTTAATGGGTGTGCTTGGGTTTACAATTTTATATGAAAATACGTCTAGATGATTAAAGTTGAAAAACTTGTTATTTGATAATTTATCAATATCTACGTTTACAAAAAAATTCATCTTGAATGTATTTTAGAACCAGGGGGTTACACAGGGTGAGATTATGCTTTGTAAATTCTGTTAACATTTAGCTATTTTGTTCTTAAGTCGACTTAATGCGAGATTATTGATTGATATAAATCATCCATAATCGAATGAAATTCGTTCGACTGGATAGGTTTGTTAACCAATTTAACAATTTATAATCCGGCCCTGGGGGGTTACAAACATAAGCAGGGCGAGATCGTGAATATATTTTAACCGTTTTGAGCTAAATTAGACGGACGGCATCGATTATGCTCTTATGCTCTCTTTTTCTTATAGAGAGCATAAGAGCATGTACCTTGAAGCCTTCACATCACATTTCAACTCGATTGCTGACAGCCGACAATCTGCCAAAGTGACTTACCCGTTGCATGATGTATTGTTCGTCACTCTGTGTGGTGTGATTGCTGGCGCCGAAGGTTGGTCTGAGATCCACGATTATGCTGTCGGGCACCATAATTGGTTTAAAGAAAAGGGAATTCTGACCGAAGGTGTCCCTGTCCGGGGGAAGCACAACCTATATTTTCATTTCCATAACTGAAACAAGTCCGGCAGTGTTTATTTCTCCGGGAGTTGGCTGGATATTCATTTCCTGGCGTACTCTGACGCCGGGTATTGATGAAGCAATCCAGCCTTCCTGATAAGTATCGAATGGCTTCTGTTTGCTGCATGACAGGCTAATGACATCTTTGTCATTTAAATCTTTATTCTCAGTGTTGGGGCTCCGGAATCCTTTGCTCCAGTCTGGGCACGGATAAGATAAAACGAGTTGAGCGTACGTCCGATTCCACCTGCACTCTTCCGTGATGTGCTTCCACGATTGACTTCACAATTGCAAGGCCGATGCCGCTGCCTTCTCCTTTTCGTTGTCTGGACGGATCCACCCGATAAAAACGGTCAAAAAGCCTTGATAAATGCTCTTCAGGGATTGGTTTCCCCGGATTTTCAATCACCAGGTCAAAAAAGCTCTCTTGCTCTCTTATTGAGACGGTGATTGCCTGTCCCTCCGGGGTATAACGCAGGGCATTGGATAACAGATTATTGATCGCTCTTCTGAACATTTGTGGATCTCCCTCAACCAGGCAGGGCATCCCGTTAAATTTGAGCGTGATATTGCGTTCTTCGGCCCAGGCTTCGAAAAACTCGAAGACTTTCATGACTTCTGCTCTGAGGTCAAACCGGACCCTGTCAGGTATAAGCTGATTATTGTCCGCCTGCGCCAGGAACAGCATGTCGCTGACCATTTTGGTCATCCGGTTATACTCTTCAAGACTGGAGTAGAGGACATCCTCAAGTTCCTTCTGGGTTCGATCCTGACTCAGTGCGATTTCAGTCTGCGTCACCAGATTGGTGATGGGCGTTCTGATCTCGTGCGCGATATCGGCAGAGAAATTGGCCTGGCGGGTAAAGACATCCTCAATCTTTCCAATCATATGATTGAACGAGATAACCAGCTGTTCCAGCTCAATGGGAACGCGTGTCGGTTCCAGCCGCGTATCAAGATTCTCGGAGGTGATGCTTTTAATGGCATTGCTGACATTACGAAGGGGCAGGTGCCCCTGACGGACAGCGATGCGAATGATCAGAACAATCAGCAGGCTTATCACGACGGCAATCGCAATCAGATTTTTTTTCAGCGCATCGAGGTAATGGAGATGGAAATTAATGGAGAGGCCAGTCAGCATGACATAGTTCTGCTGTTTGCCCTGAAATATCGCCTGGCCAGAGGAGGCGATAATCCGGTATGTTTCCATCTTCATTTCAGACCCGGTATCCATCGGTCTCGCAGGATCCTCCACCGTCCAGAGAAAGACATCCCGTGCGTGGCTGTGCTCGCTAAAATCTGCTGAATTCACGGCCGGGCGTAGTGCTGCCCCCTGCGCTGAACTAAAGAGCACCTCACCCCTGGGATTGAGGAGCAAAAGGGCAACGTTGCGGTAGCTGGCAATCGATTCCTTTATTTTGCTTACTTTTTTTTCATCTGGATCTTCCGGGGACTGGAGTATACGGTTCAGTGTGGTGCTGATTTGTTGAAGATCGCTGACATCCTGCTCGGCAAAATGATTTTCAACAGAATGCAGCATAAACCAGGTGAAGGCGATAAAAGCCAGTATCGTGGACAGGCTGATAAAAAAGGTCAGCCGCAGGGAGAGTGAGAAAGGGTGCCTGGAAGGTTTGCTATGCATCCGGGACCTCCAGCATATAGCCCACGCCCCGGACTGTCTGGATCAGCTTTGTCTCGTAATCGTTGTCTATTTTAGCGCGGAGTCGCTTTACGGCGACATCAATCGCGTTAGTGTCGCTGTCAAAATTCATGTCCCAGACCTGAGAGGCAATCAGGGAACGGGGAAGAACCTCTCCCTGATGGCGAATGAAAAATTCCAGCAGGCTGAACTCTTTACTGGTGAGCACAATGCGGTTTCCGGCGCGACTGACTTTTCTGGATACGAGATCAATCGAGAGACCAGCCACCCTAAACTGGCTTTCCGTGATCATCGTGTTTCCCCGCCTCAGAAGGGTTTTCACCCGGGCTAGCAGTTCGGCAAACGCAAAGGGTTTAACCAGATAATCGTCCGCACCCAGTTCCAGTCCTTTGACCCTGTGTTCGATCGTGCCGAGGGCCGTCAGCAGTAAGACCGGCATACCCTTTCCGGCAGTGCGCAGCATCCGGATGATATCCCAGCCGTTCATATCAGGCAGCATGATGTCCAGAATGACTAAATCATACTCGGCTGTCATGGCGAGATGATATCCGGTAAGACCATTATCAGCGTGATCCACTACGAACCCTGCCTCTCTAAGCCCTTTGCTGAGATATTCACCTGTTTTAATTTCGTCTTCGACGATCAATATTTTCATCTTGCTCCCCGGCTGGCTGCTAAGGTCATTCTATTGCGCCCACGATCATTATCAACGGATTACAGCAAAAATGACAACATTGTCATTATCCTGTCACCCGACAAACAGAGAGCGTTCGGTAAAGTACCCCTATCAATACTCTGGACTTCATTTGAACCATTTACCAGGTCTGCCTGGACGAGAAGCGTTATGTTCAAATTAAAATTACTCAGCATTAGCACGATATTCATCCTGACCGGTTGTGTCTCTCTGGCACCTGAATATCAGCGCCCGGCAGCACCGGTACCCCAGCAGTTTTCACTGTCCCGAAACAGCCTGATGCCAGCAGTGAATGGTTATCAGGATACGGGCTGGCGTAACTTTTTTGTCGATCCCCAGGTTACCCGGCTGATCGGGGAAGCCCTTGCTAATAACCGTAATTTGAGAATGGCTGCCCTGAAGGTTGAAGAGGCCCGGGCCCAGTTCAACGTCACGGATGCAGATCGTTATCCCCAGCTGAATGCCTCATCCGGGATCACCTACAGCGGTGGTCTGAAAGGCGACAAGCCGACCACACAGGAGTACGACGCGGGTCTGGAACTCCGCTATGAGCTCGATTTTTTCGGCAAGCTCAAGAACTTGAGTGACGCTGATCGCCAGAACTACTTTGCCAGCGAAGAAGCCCGTCGGGCTGTACATATCCTGCTGGTCTCCAGCGTTTCACAAAGCTATTTCAGCCAGCAACTGGCGTATGAACAACTCCGTATCGCGCGGGAAACGCTGAAAAATTACGAACAGTCCTATGCTTTCGTTGAGCAACAGCTCGTGACCGGGAGTACGAATGTGCTGGCGCTTGAACAGGCCAGGGGACAAATCGAAAGTACCCGCGCTGAGATAGCCAAACGAGAAGGCGATCTGGCTCAGGCAAACAATGCCCTGCAACTGGTGCTGGGAACGTACCGTGCACTGCCGCCAGAAAAAGGGATGAAAGGCGGTGAGACCGCGCCAGTTAAACTGCCATCAAACCTGTCGTCACAAATTTTGCTGCAGCGACCGGATATTATGGAGGCGGAATACCAGCTGAAAGCTGCTGATGCGAATATTGGCGCAGCGCGGGCGGCCTTTTTCCCGTCCATTACCCTGACCAGTGGCCTTTCCGCAAGCAGTACGGAGCTGTCCAGTCTCTTCACGCCAGGAAGCGGAATGTGGAATTTTATCCCTAAAATTGACATTCCTGTTTTTAATGCCGGCAGGAACAAAGCCAATCTCAAACTGGCAGAAATTCGCCAGCAACAGTCGGTGGTTAATTACGAACAAAAAATTCAGTCCGCCTTTAAGGATGTTTCCGACACGTTTGCGCTGCGCGACAGCCTTAGCCAGCAACTTGAGTCACAGCAGCGTTATCTTGATTCACTTCAGATAACTCTCCAGCGAGCCAGAGGATTGTATGCAAGTGGTGCTGTCAGTTACATCGAAGTGCTGGATGCAGAACGTTCCCTCTTCGCTACGCAGCAAACCATTCTCGATCTTACCTATTCCCGACAGGTTAACGAAATTAATCTGTTTACTGCGCTGGGTGGCGGTTGGGTAGAATAAATTTATTTAATTAATCAGGAAATTAAAAATGCGTAATTCACTTAAAGCTGTTTTATTTGGTGCCTTCTCTGTCATGTTTTCTGCCGGTCTTCATGCTGAAACACATCAGCATGGCGATATGAATGCTGCCAGTGATGCTTCGGTACAGCAGGTTATCAAGGGCACCGGTGTCGTTAAAGACATTGATATGAATAGTAAAAAGATCACCATTTCGCACGAAGCAATCCCTGCGGTGGGCTGGCCTGCAATGACCATGCGCTTCACTTTTGTTAATGCAGACGACGCTATCAATGCCCTGAAAATCGGCAACCATGTCGATTTCTCGTTTATTCAGCAGGGCAATATCTCCTTACTCAAAAGCATTAACGTTACGCAATCCTGATTGACTGTCCGGAGCGAATACATCCAGTGCGCCTGAACATTCATTAAGGGATTACTGTGAATGAATGATCGGGCGCATATGCCAGGTGTTTTGATTTTTCAGCGAGAAATTGTATGGCTTCTTTAAAGATAAAATATGCTGCAATAATTATCAGCAGCCTCCTAGCAGGAGGGCTGATATCGGTTACTGCCTGGCAGTATGTAAACTCATCACAAAAAACAGTACAAACAGAACAAAAGGCACCGGAGAAAAAGGTACTTTTCTGGTATGACCCGATGAAACCGGATACCAAATTTGATAAACCCGGAAAATCTCCCTTTATGGATATGGACCTTGTGCCAAAATATGCTGATGAAAGTGGCGATAAAAGCAATGGCGGGATCCGTATCGATCCAACCCAGGTTCAGAATCTGGGATTAAAAACGCAAAAAGTCACGCGAGGAATGCTGAATTATTCTCAGACAATTCCGGCTAATGTCAGTTACAACGAATATCAGTTTGTCATTGTGCAGGCGCGCTCTGACGGTTTCGTCGAAAAAGTGTATCCCCTGACTACTGGCGATCATGTGAAGAAAGGCACTCCGCTTATCGATATCACCATTCCTGAATGGGTTGAGGCACAAAGTGAGTTCCTGCTGCTATCCGGTACAGGCGGTACGCCAACCCAGATAAAAGGGGTTCTGGAGCGACTTCGTCTGGCTGGTATGCCGGAAGAGGATATTCAAAGACTGCGTTCAACCCGCACAATCCAGACCCGTTTTACCATTAAAGCACCTATTGATGGTGTCATTACTGCATTTGACCTGCGCACCGGCATGAATATTTCGAAAGATAAGGTGGTGGCTCAGATTCAGGGGATGGACCCGGTCTGGATCAGCGCTGCAGTGCCGGAATCTATCGCCTATCTGCTGAAAGATACGTCGCAGTTTGAAATTTCGGTACCGGCTTATCCGGATAAAACATTCCATGTCGAAAAATGGAACATTCTTCCCAGCGTGGATCAGACAACCCGTACGCTTCAGGTCCGTCTCCAGGTTTCTAATAAGGATGAGTTTCTCAAGCCGGGCATGAATGCCTATCTGAAACTCAATACCAAGAGCCAGGAGATGCTGCTGATACCAAGCCAGGCCGTTATCGATACCGGCAAAGAACAGCGCGTGATTACTGTTGATGATGAAGGCAAGTTTGTGCCGAAACAGATCCACGTTCTGCATGAATCACAACAACAGTCCGGCATCGGCTCCGGCCTGAATGAAGGCGATACCGTGGTGGTCAGTGGTCTGTTCCTCATTGACTCCGAAGCCAATATTACGGGCGCGCTGGAACGTATGCGCCATCCTGAAAAAACAGAAAGCAGTATGCCAGCAATGTCTGACCAGCCTGTAAATAGGCATTCAGGGCACTGAGGAGACGACGATGATTGAATGGATTATCCGGCGCTCTGTCGCCAACCGTTTCCTGGTCATGATGGGGGCCCTGTTTCTCAGCATCTGGGGTACATGGACGATTATTAACACGCCGGTCGATGCCTTGCCTGACCTGTCAGATGTGCAGGTCATTATTAAAACCAGCTATCCCGGCCAGGCCCCGCAGATTGTAGAAAACCAGGTCACCTATCCACTTACCACCACCATGCTCTCCGTACCTGGCGCAAAAACTGTGCGTGGTTTTTCACAGTTCGGTGATTCGTATGTATATGTCATTTTTGAAGACGGCACCGATCTGTACTGGGCCCGTTCCCGCGTGCTGGAATATCTGAATCAGGTTCAGGGAAAACTGCCCGCCGGGGTGAGTTCTGAAATCGGTCCGGATGCCACGGGTGTGGGCTGGATTTTTGAATATGCCCTTGTCGATCGCAGCGGAAAACACGACCTTTCAGAACTGCGTTCTCTGCAGGACTGGTTCCTGAAGTTTGAGCTGAAAACCATTCCTAATGTCGCTGAAGTTGCATCCGTAGGCGGCGTGGTTAAGCAGTATCAGATCCAGCTTGACCCGGTAAAACTGACGCAGTACGGCATCGGTCTGCCAGAAGTAAAACAAGCTCTTAGCTCATCTAACCAGGAAGCCGGTGGCTCATCTGTTGAAATTGCTGAGTCAGAGTATATGGTCCGGGCCAGCGGTTATCTTCAGACTATTGATGATTTCAAAAATATCGTCCTGAAAACGGGGGAAAATGGAGTACCTGTTTACCTGCGTGATGTTGCCCGCATACAAATGGGACCGGAAATGCGGCGTGGTATCGCTGAGCTTAACGGTCAGGGCGAAGTCGCTGGCGGAGTGGTGATCCTGCGTTCGGGCAAAAATGCACGCGAAGTCATTACGGCGGTGAGGGATAAACTGGACACGCTGAAGGCAAGCCTGCCTGAAGGAGTGGAGATCGTAACGACATACGATCGCAGCCAGTTAATCGATCGTGCGATTGACAACCTCAGTTACAAGCTTCTTGAAGAGTTTATCGTTGTTGCTGTCGTTTGCGCACTGTTCCTCTGGCATGTCCGTTCTGCCCTGGTGGCGATTATTTCTCTGCCACTTGGCCTGTGTATCGCCTTTATCGTCATGCACTTCCAGGGGCTGAATGCCAACATTATGTCGCTGGGAGGGATTGCAATAGCCGTCGGAGCGATGGTGGATGCCGCCATCGTCATGATCGAAAACGCGCATAAACGGCTTGAGGAGTGGGACCATCAGCATCCCGGGGAACAGATTGATAATGCCACCCGCTGGAAGGTTATCACTGACGCCTCCGTTGAAGTGGGTCCAGCGCTGTTTATCAGCCTGCTGATTATCACATTATCGTTCATTCCTATTTTTACCCTGGAAGGGCAGGAAGGGCGTCTGTTTGGTCCGCTGGCCTTTACAAAAACGTATTCCATGGCGGGTGCAGCCATACTGGCAATCATTGTTATCCCTATTCTGATGGGGTTCTGGATCCGCGGGAAAATTCCTGCTGAGACCAGTAACCCACTGAACCGGTTGCTGATTAAAGCGTATCACCCGTTACTGCTCAGGGTACTACACTGGCCAAAAACAACCCTGCTGGTTGCGGCTTTATCCATTTTCACTGTTATCTGGCCACTGAGTCAGGTGGGCGGCGAGTTTTTACCGAAGATTAACGAAGGTGACCTGTTGTATATGCCGTCAACGTTACCTGGCGTGTCTCCTGGAGAAGCTGCTGCGCTCTTACAGACCACGGACAAACTAATCAAAACGGTGCCTGAAGTGGCCTCAGTTTTTGGCAAGACCGGTAAGGCTGAGACCGCCACGGATTCTGCTCCGCTCGAAATGATGGAAACCACCATCCAACTGAAACCTGAGGATCAGTGGCGTCCAGGCATGACGATTGACAAGATTATTGAAGAACTCGACAGGACCGTCCGTTTACCGGGTCTGGCCAACCTCTGGGTACCGCCTATCCGTAACCGTATTGATATGCTCTCAACCGGCATTAAAAGTCCGATAGGTATTAAGGTATCGGGTACTGTTCTGTCGGATATCGATGTAACAGCACAGAGTATCGAAGCAGTCGCTAAAACCGTACCTGGTGTGGTTTCCGCACTGGCTGAACGACTGGAAGGTGGACGTTATATTGATGTGGACATTAACCGGGAAAAAGCTTCCCGGTACGGGATGACTGTGGGCGACGTCCAGCTGTTCGTCTCTTCAGCAATCGGTGGGGCTATGGTGGGTGAGACGGTTGAAGGCGTGGCCCGGTACCCTATTAACATTCGCTATCCGCAGGATTACCGTAACAGTCCGCAGGCGTTGAGAGAGATGCCAATCCTGACCCCAATGAAGCAGCAAATTACGCTGGGCGATGTTGCCGATATTAAGGTCGTTTCCGGACCAACCATGCTGAAAACCGAAAATGCCCGGCCAGCCAGCTGGATTTATGTTGATGCCCGCGGCAGGGACATGGTGTCGGTGGTGAACGATATTAAGACGGCCATCAGTGAGAAAGTGAAACTGAGACCGGGGACCAGTGTGGCATTCTCAGGACAGTTTGAATTACTCGAGCACGCCAATAAGAAATTAAAACTGATGGTACCGATGACGGTGATGATCATCTTCATCCTGTTATATCTGGCATTCCGCAGGGTTGATGAAGCCCTGTTGATCCTGATGAGCCTGCCGTTTGCCCTGGTTGGCGGGATATGGTTCCTGTACTGGCAGGGCTTCCATATGTCAGTGGCGACCGGAACCGGGTTTATCGCCCTGGCCGGGGTGGCAGCAGAGTTTGGCGTGGTCATGCTGATGTATCTGCGTCATGCCATTGAAGCGCACCCGAAATTGTCCCGTAAAGAGACGTTCACACCGGAAGGCCTTGATGAAGCCCTCTATCATGGTGCCGTACTGCGTGTCCGGCCGAAAGCCATGACCGTGGCGGTGATCGTTGCGGGTCTGCTGCCAATACTCTGGGGAACCGGTGCAGGTTCAGAAGTCATGAGCCGTATCGCGGCACCCATGATTGGTGGGATGATCACGGCTCCGCTGCTGTCCCTGTTCATTATTCCTGCCGCCTACAAATTAATCTGGCTGCGCAGACATAAAAAAAGCGTGTCCTGAACCTGAAAGGGCACCCCCTGTGGGTGTCCTTCTTTACTGATTCACCCTGACGTCAGGGTTTATATCGATAATATACAGAGGTGAGTATGAAAAAAGTGGTTCTAATGGCGCTGGCTCTCGGCCTTTCACTACCCGCGATGGCGAGTGAAAAAGTGATTGATATGTACAAATCTGAAAACTGTGGCTGTTGTTCCCTGTGGGGCAAAGCGATGGAAAAAGACGGGTTTGAAGTACGAACTCACGTCATGAATGATCAGGCGCTGTCAGCCCTGAAAGAAAAGCATGCTATTCCTGCAGGACTACGAAGTTGTCATACCGCGGTTGCCGGTAATTTGATCATTGAAGGCCATGTGCCTGCGACAACGATACATAAGGCAATGCAGTCTGGTTCGGGTATATACGGTCTCGCCACCCCCGGTATGCCAGCAGGAAGTCCTGTAATGGAGATGGGAGCCCGAAAAGAGGCTTACGATGTTATCGCATTCTCACCGGATGGAAGTAAAAAAGTCTTCCAGCGAATCGAATAGTCAGCGGAACGGCTGATAACGGGACGCTGGTAGCAGGCACTCCTGTGCCGGCGATATTCGTGGTAATCGCATCCATGACATACCCTGAAGACAGAAGATGCTTCGGTATGCATAAGGAGAGTTACTGTGAAAAATGACAATGCAGTGCAACACAACAACCAGACTGCTTCTGAGCAGACATTATCCCCGGACGAGGGCCACGTATTGCATAAGGTGAGAGATCCCGTGTGCGGGATGGCCATCCTGCCCGACAGGGCGCACAGCAGCATTCGATACCAGGACCATCAACTTTATTTCTGCTCCGCCAGCTGTGAGAGTAAATTTAAAGCCCATCCCGATCGTTATCTTACCGAAGATGCCTGTGAACATTCCCATCACCATCACCACGATCATCACGAAGTCAGCCCTGATCAGATAAAACAGCCTCACCACCAGGCGGAAAAAGAGAATTCTGAAGGTGTGTGGACATGTCCGATGCACCCGGAGATACGCCGCAATGGTCCCGGAAGCTGTCCTGTCTGTGGAATGGCACTGGAGCCGCTCGTAGCTACGGCATCCACGGGGCCGAGTGATGAACTTCACGACATGACAAGACGCTTCTGGCTGGGGTTGTTGCTGGCGTTTCCGGTTCTGGTACTCGAAATGGGATCTCATCTGTTTCCCGACTTGAGGAATACAGTACCGCCACAGTACAACACATGGCTGCAGCTGCTTCTGGCCTCCCCTGTCGTGTTGTGGTGTGGCTGGCCATTCTTCGCCCGGGCCGGAATGTCGTTACGTAACCGCTCCCTGAATATGTTTACCCTTGTTGCAATGGGGACCGGGGTAGCCTGGGTTTACAGCGTCATTGCAACCGTCTTCCCCTCCTGGTTTCCTGCATCGTTCAGAAACATGGATGGCCTGGTGGCCGTTTATTTTGAAGCCGCAGCAGTTATTACGGTGCTTGTTCTGCTGGGACAGGTTCTTGAGCTGCGGGCACGGGAACAAACCTCAGGCGCCATTACTGCGCTTCTGAACCTTGCCCCCAAAACCGCCAGACGGCTGGATCATGACGGTCATGAAACGGATATTAATGCGGAAGATGTCCTGCCTGGCGATAAGCTCCGCATCAGACCTGGAGAGAGTATTCCGGTCGACGGTATCGTGATCGAAGGCAAAACAACCGTTGATGAATCGATGGTGACCGGGGAGTCTATGCCGGTTACCAAAACGAAGGGTGACCCTGTCATTGGGGGGACGATTAATCAGACAGGTAGTCTTATCATCCGTGCAGAGAAAGTCGGTGATGAAACGATGCTCTCACGAATTGTTCAGATGGTCGCTGATGCACAGCGTTCGCGTGCCCCCATCCAGAGAATGGCTGACAGCGTTTCAGGCTGGTTTGTTCCTCTGGTGATACTTATCGCGGTTGTTGCTTTCGTGATCTGGTCTGTCTGGGGGCCCGAGCCCAGGATGGCGCACGGTCTGATTGCGGCTGTGTCGGTCCTGATTATTGCCTGCCCCTGCGCACTGGGGCTGGCCACACCGATGTCGATAATGGTGGGGGTAGGCAAAGGAGCCCAGGCCGGGGTGTTAATCAGGAATGCCGAAGCCCTTGAGCGTCTTGAAAAAGTGGACACGCTGGTTGTCGACAAAACAGGCACGCTCACGGAAGGTTCGCCTACGGTGACAGGGATTATCAGTCTCAATCCGGGTGGGGAAGCATCTCTTTTACGTGTAGCGGCCGCAGTGGAAAAAGGCTCGCAGCATCCGCTGGGTATGGCTGTAGTCCGGGCAGCCCAGCACAGGGGGATCATGATACCCGCAGTCAGTGATTTCAATGCTCCGTCGGGGAAAGGTGTTTCAGGCGATGTTGAAGGTCAACGGGTTGTTATTGGTAATGAACTGGCTATGCAGGAAAACAGTATCGTTATTGATAATCAAAAGGCCGTTGCGGATACGTTGCGGATGGAAGGCGCTACCGTTATCTATGTGGCCACAGATGGGTACCTTGCAGGCCTGATAGCTATCTCGGATCCCGTGAAAGCAACCACGCCGGATGCGCTTAAAGCTTTGCGTCAGGCGGGGATCCGCATTGTTATGCTCACCGGGGATAACCAGCTTACTGCTGAAGCAGTCGCACGGAAACTGGGAATAGATGAGGTTGAAGCCGGAATTCTGCCGGATGGCAAAAAAGCAGTGATAACCCGACTGAAAGAGTCTGGCCATGTGGTTGCGATGGCCGGAGACGGTGTGAATGATGCCCCGGCGCTGGCAGCGGCTGACGTGGGTATAGCCATGGGAACGGGTACAGATGTGGCAATTGAAAGTGCCGGAGTCACCCTTCTCAAAGGCGACCTGATGATACTGAACAGGGCCCGTCATCTGTCAGAGATCACCATGAAAAATATCCGTCAGAATCTGTTTTTTGCATTTATCTACAACGCACTTGGCGTGCCTGTGGCTGCAGGTCTGCTTTATCCTGTGTATGGAATACTGCTGTCGCCAGTTATTGCGGCGGCGGCCATGGCTCTTTCCTCCGTCAGCGTCATTGTGAATGCGTTGCGTCTGAAAAGTGTCAGGCTCGGGAAATAACACTGAGTGAAGGGTCAGTTACGAACAGAAGGAGTCCAGTATGAAAAGTACCACCTATGCGCTTATTGCTGTCGCCGCGATCGCGGCATTTGCCCTCCTGCGCGAACACTGGTCACATGTGGCAGGTTACTGGCCATATCTGTTATTGCTGGTCTGCCCGCTAATGCATCTTTTCCACGGCCACGGAGGGCATGGAGATCATCAACATCACGGAAGTGAAAACGATAAAAAAAATTAATCCGGCAGACGGGGCCGCGTCGCGGTCCCGTTATCAGTCCAGGTATCGTTCGTAGTCTCTGGCATGCGCAAAGGCATGCTGTTCGAGTTTGTTATCAGCGGGTGCCGCTGCCCGGAACGCCAGAGAGTTAACAGGGTTGTTATTGATGACCAGCTCGTAATGCAGATGAGGACCGGATGAACGTCCGCTGTTACCGGATAACGCAATAGCACCTCCCCGTGTAACCCTGGCCCCTTTAGTAACGAGTATTTTATTGAGGTGGAGATAGCGAGTTTTAACACCGGCTTTTCCCGTTACTTCAACAAAATATCCCATGGTACTGTTGTATTCGGCCCGGGTGATTTTTCCGTCGATGACGCTGACTATTTTCGTGTTCATGGGCATGGAATAATCAATGCCATTATGGGGACTCACTTTTCCCGATACCGGGTTAAGTCTTGCAGGATTGAAAGGCGAACTGAGTCTTGCTGTGGCCGGTAACGGATAATCGAGACTGCCTTTCCCGGAAGTATCGGAAAGGTTATAGAACTTTTTATCTGATATACGATACGCCGTGTAATTAAATGAACCGGACGTAAATTTATAGGCCACGACATGTGATTTTCCCGCTTTCTTTTGCAGTACGAGTTTTAATGATTCATTTTTTTTCAAATGCCGCAGATTAAACCGGGAAGGCAAGGAGCGCTGAAGAGTAGCGATCTCGTTCGATTCCAGCCCCGAGCGGGTGGCTGAAAGGTAGGCATTTTCTTTTACGACATCGGTAGAATACATTTACTGGAATTCGCCGTTAGCATGAACACTGCGGCGTATGCTAGGGGTTTTCAGGAGGCGTGTCATCTGTCAGTTAATCGGGAGCACCGTTGATGGTCGTCATTTTTGTAACATATCTTGTTTCCCGTTTGCTCCTGAAGCTCTGGGAACTGTATGACCAGCCCGACGGTGATGATTAACGGGACTGAAACAGGTTACGGCAGAGCAATATGGGGCTCATGTCCTGCTACGTAACCCGTCAGTAAAGCCCTGCTGCGCACCTGACGCTAAGCACTAACCCGCCTGCAGTTACCTGGTCGAATACAGCCCGCGAAGCTTTCTTGCCTGCGTCTGATGTGCTTCCGCACCGGCATTATTGACCTGCTCATGCACGAGAGCGGCTTTTTCTCCGGCATTCAGTTCGTTAAAAGAAGAAGACGAGGTCTTTGAATTTGCATCACTGCCGGACAGCATTTTTTTATGTTCCTCAATCATTTTCTGATGCGCATAGGACGCGCTGTTGTTCATAAATGAATGAGCAACAATGGCCCTTTCATGTTCATTCATTTCAGAGAATGAGGGCGTGTTGTTTTTATTAACCCTGTCCGGTAAGTTTTCATGCGTCGAGGAATTCACATGACTGACGGCTGAGGCATTATTAACAAATCGATGTGCTTCATGGGCAATATCACTGGACTGAGCAAAAGCTGCCCCACAAAATAAAGCTGTAAACGCAGTGGTCGTGATTAATATATTCATGTGTAATTACCTTCTGAGGTACATAAAAGATATCCTTATGATCATATATAAAAATAATCAACCTGTGGGGAAGATGACGTAAATGTAATACAGCTATGTACATTACACGATTGTAATGAATTTGTTTCTTAAGGTGTGCTAGATTCATTTCATTGTAAGTGGATGAACCAGTAATTTAATTTAAATCGGTTCTCGAATTCTGTCAGTAACCATACTTTAAATAAGGGAATGCGCATGCTGTTGAAAACGTCTCGACGAACTTTCCTGAAGGGGTTAACCCTCTCTGGCGTAGCCGGAAGTCTTGGCGTATGGAGCTTCAATGCGCGTTCCAGTCTGAGCCTGCCAGTTGCCGCATCCCTGCAGGGTACTCAGTTTGACCTGACCATTGGTGAAACGGCCGTCAATATCCAGAGGTTGAGCGCCTGCTCGTCTATCCAAAAAGTCAGTGAGCTTCGGTTGGTCAACGCCTTGTTATATTCCGGCCAATTGGTAATGCGAGATTTAGATTTGCCCATCTGATAGCGGTTCCTGCGTGGTATTCACAGGATCTGATCGCATCTGAGACGGAAGGTTCATTCATTTAGGCAACAACGCCTATTCAACACAGTGCCATTTTACACTGGCTTTAGGCTAACGCTTATGCGTACTTTATAAATATCAGGGAGGCCAACAGAACTCATATACTAAAAAATGCATTACAGTTGTTCCATTTCACCAGCGCCGTATACTGCTGAGAGGAGTAGCTTTTGGAATGAAGTAGTTATTTTTAGTCTTCTAGAATTTTCCTTTAATGCAAGGAAAGTTGTTCTGGTCAACCCAATTGGGCACTTTAAGTTATGCTACTATTTAGTTTTAAACATCCCTAATTGGCGAACAATTTTTTCAGTAACTTGAGTTAAGCTATGGCCCTGCTGCTCTAATTCGATGCAATCATTTGAGTTGGAGCTTGAGAGGTGTTTTAGCACCTCAATTTCCTTACTTACATCACCAACTAATCTATTTACATAGAGGATATCCAAATTATTATTTGTTCTATCTTGCCCAATCAAAGTTAAAATTTCACTGATGTTTTTACATGCAACGCCTAATTCTGACTGGCTCGTTGTTGTGTAATCCGATAGTAGAACAATTGCAGATGTTTGTGATTTCATATGATGACCAGCATCAAGAACCGCTTTAGATATTCCTGATATAATTTGATTAATTTCATCTAAACTACTTTGGGTTGATTTGGCTAGATTTCTGACCTCATCGGCAACAACGGCAAAGCCTCGTCCATGCTCTCCAGCCCTAGCGGCTTCAATGGCAGCATTTAAAGCCAATAGATTGGTTTGATCGGCTAGGTTATTAATAACGGATACCACTCCCTCAATGGCTTTTGTTTGTTGAGAAAGTTGATAAAATTTTTCTTGGAGTTCATCATTACTTGCAATAAACGAGCTTAAATCTTTAACCATAGCCCCCATATATTCGTTTGATCGAACAAGCCCTATTTGCGTATTTTCTACTTGTTCACGTGTTTTTTCTGCTTTAGCTTGTAATGCTAGAGAGGTTTGATCTAAGGCCTCTATTTGTGAAGTGAGAATACTGACCCGATTATCTTGCTCATTGATACGCGATGAAATATTTTGCGCTTTAACTTTTAGAAGATCTGATATTTCATCAGAAGCTATGGCCTGTTGCTGAATATCGATTAGTGCAATTTTTACATTTTCTCTAAATGTATTGATAACACTAAGAACTTTTTCCATTTCACTGTTATATAAGCTATTGATGGTACATGGAACTGAAAGATCTTTTCTTTCAAAGTGTTTCATGTATTCGGTAACTTTTTTTAAGGAGTCAACTCCCCAAACTTTTTCATCAATATCATGAATAATCAAAAATATTGTAATAATGTACTGAATGATCTGTGAAAATATTAGATCTGTGAAAAAGGTTGCATTCATGAAAAGTACAATAGCACCTAACCAATGGATAAACCTCATGCGAATAAATAATGAACGCATATTTTCCTCTATGTTTTCGTAGTATCTTTTTTAAAAGTTTGAATATACTTTTAAAATTAGCTGACAAATAATATCATTTAGGCGTGATCTAAAATATTCATGGCATATTAAGTCGAATGAATTCTGGCCTATGTATTCGAAAACCAATCATAAGTATTCGAAGAATCATATCGACTGAGAAAAACTTGACTATTAGTCATTTTTATATCAACCATAAACAACAAAAAATAGCCTAGATGAGTTTGAAGAGAGATAAGCATTGCTAGCTTATTTCCATTGCTTATTAATAAGCATGTATTATTTCTAATAAAAAGCACCATAAGCTATTTTTTAATTAGTGCCCTGCTATACATGTAAGTTGATATTAAAATTCTAAAGCAAGTGGTTTATGAACAAGAACCACAACAAAAACCAGGGGATTTAGGTTTTTCTACCGTTTTTACCTGTTCAGGTTGCTCAGTGTTTTTGGTATCCGTTGCAGTACTATCATCCGTGTCCGGCACAAATTGGGTAACATTTTTGGTTTTATCATCAGTTTTAGTGAACTTAGTCTTAGTCAATGATGAACTCATCAGAACTACCTCTACTTAATCTATTTAGGACTAGCATTCATTAAACATGCTTATATTGCGCATGTTATATTTGTTGAGTATTTTAGTCAACTATTCATTATTGCGTAATGCTTAAATAGTTTTAATTTATTTTTAGGCTTGACTATTAAGAGTATTTAAAAAAACGGAATAAAAATAAAGACTTGCTATATAGGCTATAGATTTACGCTGGCCAAATTCCAAGCAAAATATTGATTTTTTTAAGTTATTAACCACGACATCACTCCTTAAAACTGAAAGGTGCAAGTCAGCAGAAAGAGCGGACAGACAACCTTGGCGTTGTTGCCTAAATCAATCTTAGGTATGCCTTTTCCTAAAAGGGTTCCTGGTATTAATTGACCCTCTGGCGAATAGGCATACCCAGTCCTATGACTTTGTTCATCACTTTCACACCAGCCAGTGCCTCGCCGACTTGGCCGTTGTAGTCCCGCAGGCTCAATTTCGGGCTAATCAGTTGCTTGTAACGATACATAGCTGTTTCTGACAGGGAGCGTTGGTGATAGTCATTCTCTTGTTTCCATTGTTTGAGTTCATCACTTTTCAGAGCGCTGACGGCCTCGTTTCTGGGATGACCTTCTTCCCAATAACCTGCATTTTTTCGCGGCGGTATCGTAGGTTTACACCCTCTGCGTTTCAGCAGCTTATGACATTTTTTGGTGTCATAAGCACCGTCAGCTGACACTTGTTTTACCTTGCGCCTTAGTGGGTTTAATAACGTTGGGAGAACCTCACTATCTGCCACACTCTCTAAACTGACTTCGGCTGCGATGACTTCATGTGTGGCCGCATCTATCGCAAGGTGCAACTTACGCCAAGTTCGGCGTTTTTCCTTACCATGTTTACGCATTTTCCATTCACCTTCGCCATATACTTTCAGTCCTGTGGCATCGACAACTAAGTGAGCAATCGCGCCTCGGCAAGGGGGGCGGTAGTTAACTTTGACTGTCTTTGCCCGCTTGCTGATGCAGCTGTAACCAGGTGAAGTTAATTGCAGACTCATCAAACTAAACACTGAGTTGAGAAAACCTTCTAGTGGTCCGGCCGGTAAAAGCGTTGAATTTAGCCACCTCTAACGTAACCGATTGAATATTATGAATTAATCAACCAGCAGTTCAAAAGTCATGGGCTTAACCTGCTTGGTTAGATCCAGCTCAAAACTTCCTAGCCGCCCCAAATGCTCGGTATGATACGGTGAGAATTCGGCCATAATGTCGCGGGTAATATTGTACCCTTCCGACTTCAATTGATTGAACACTTCGGTCATCGCGTTTACGTTGTATAAGATCGCGAAGTTGGCCAGCAAATGATTGTATTTAACGATTTTGCTTTGTTCGTGTCTCAAGTTTGCAGGAATTTTCCCGCCATTAGCAAAAAACAACCACCGGGCAAACTCATTGAACTCTTCGCTCTTACAGGTCGCTGCCTGGATTGTTTTGCGCAGATCAACGTCGGTAATGTATTCCAGCAAAAACATGGTTCTGACCACGCGCCCGAGTTCACGGAACGCAAAGTACAGCTTGTTTTTCCGGTTCTTGGTGCCGAACCGGCGCAGGATTGTCGAAGCGGTGATTTTCCCTGCTTTAACTGACATGGCCGTTCGCATCATATCCGCATAGTGCTTTTCAATGAGATCCCACTTGATCGGCTCCTTGAACAAAGACTGAATATGCTTGAGTACCATGGAGCGATCAGGCTTATAAAAGCTGAGATCTTTGATATTTCGGATACGGGGCATGAGCTTTATGCCCAGCAAGTACGCCAGGCCAAAGACGGGTGTGGATTGCGCCTGTGTATCGCCGTGAACGGTGTCCGGATTAAAATCAGATTCATCGTTGAGTAGGCCGTCCAAGATATAAATCGCCTCGTAGACACCGCAGGGAATAAACCGGCTGAACAATGCAATATAGGTGTCCGAGACGTGGTAATAGGCAATGCCGCCATAGCTGCCATACCGAATATGGTATTCAGATAGCAAATTATCTTCGTAGAGATCCCAAAGCTTTCCATCAGCGGACACACTGCTGCCTGCTCCCCAACACTCAATGAGCCGGTATTTCTTATACTCGCTATTGATCTTCGCAATAGCTTTATCGAGACGCGCTTCCGTCGTGCGTTTTAAGTTAAGCCAGGCGACTTGCTTGCGAGAAACGCCCTGCACAGATCGCACGGTTTCGGTGGGACCAATGTTGGTACCGTAACAAAACACGGTCAGGACAAAACGTAACTCCGGGTCGCTGATACGTGATTCGAAGCCCGACAACGGGCCAAAATGTTTATTCAGGTTCAGCCACTTTTCGACATTGATAATCACATCAAGCAGGTTGATTTTGTCCAACCGATCGCGCAAAAGCGCTCCAATTTCTTCGACTTCAGGTAAGGGTTGATCAGGCTTTGGTTTACCGATAATCAGATTCCCGTTTTCAATACGAACCAGTTCGTCCTCCGGGAATTGGCTGTCAGCTTTCCGGCAGCTCGTTTCCATGGACTTCTTCAGCGTTGTTGTAAATTCAGTATCACCGGCGACGAGCCCTACCTCCTCGCAATAGGTAGGCAACTGCGCTTCGTATTCTTCCCAGGTGATCATCTGCTCCCGGTAATCATCGAAGGTTTCACTGTAGGGAATGAACAAGTCACCGGTACTTAGTTCTTCAGCGATCCGTTCAAACACACACAGCTCAAAACAGGTTTTATTAACCTCCGACACCTGTGCTGATTTGGTTGATTTTCCCGTGACTAATTTCCACCAGCTTTCGCGAATCCAGCGAATATTAATGACATTTCTGGAAGAGGGATCGTTCGGATCGCTTTGAATTGACAGGAACTCCGTGCGACGCTTTTTGTGCGTCAAAATAAACTGGAACGCATTGAGCAAGTCCTTGTCTTCCGTGGCCGATGCCAGGTTGAGTATTTCAATCGTACGAAACAAGGTGGATCGTTGCTTTTTATAGAGTCGAACCATAAACGGCAAATAGTTGTTGCCTGCGAATGCCATATATTGTTCGCACATTTGCATTAGCTGATCACTGTTCTTTCCCAGTATCGGAACAAAAGCTGCCTCCGAATCGGGTTTATCAAGATACACCTTGACCGTCCCAGACAACACAGAAATCAAATGATCGGTTTGCTTTTGATGGTCTGCAAGGTACTTCTCCAACAGCTTCTGCGCCGAGCGATCCATTTTTAACAACATCTTGATAAAAATATCGGCGGCGTTATCCAGTGTTTGTGCGTATTGGTGCCGGATTAAAACGATGACGAGTGCGAGTCGCTTGTTCAGCTTTAGTTTCATCAATTCGGCGTAATCCAGGGCCTTGGCCTCGTTGATAAACTGCTGGTGTTTAACTGGCGGCAACCCCAAATCCGTGGGCAAAAGTGTTTGCAGGGATGTAAGCCATTCCAGGTATTGGATGTACGCATGGATATTGCGAGGGGTCGGGCGTTTGGGTTCATTTTTCAGCGTGCTCCAACCAAAACCATTCAGTCCTGTGCTAGATCGAAGAATATCGTTGATGCATTGGCGACTTTCAGACTCTAAAAAGCCACACAATTGATCGTAATACCGAGTGTTGACTTCGGCCCTGGCCGCCTGACATATCCGCTCAAGTACACTGAACGCCGGTAACTCGTATCGCTCTTTGACCAAATATTCCAACGTGACATTGATGATATCCGGTAATGCTTCTTTGGTAGTCGCTGCCTCAAGTGCCCAAATCTGTGCCAATTCAGAGGTCTTGGCCGCATCGTAGGCTTTTATATTAAGATGGCGCCGAATCAGCTTTACGTGACGATCCTTCGCGCCCGATGTGTAATAGGTTTGGAGATCCTTCAGTGTCACCCGCGAACGGCACTGATTTTTAATGTGCGTGATGATCACCTTTGGTATTTCATCCAGGTTTACGAACCGGCCCAATCGCTGCGTGATTTTTAGCTGAATCAGGAGCCCCAAAAAGGATGTGCTGGTTCGTTTACAGTGACGCAGTGCAAACTTCTGATCTTCCTGCGTAGGTGTATAGACATCCCCTAACTCATTTTCGGTGATATCAGATTTAATTCGTGGATAAGCTGTCTGATAGATAGCGGCCATCGACTTAAATTTTCTCTGATAGATGCATTATTGTGTAAAAGCATCGCGTTATAGTTATCAGGTTTCTAGTCGTCATTTGGATATGCCTAGATTAGTCGCAAGTGGCTTTCATTGCTTTATTCCTTGTGATGGCCTGCCATTACGTCGCCTGAATTGAGATGCCAAGCATTTTGAACAATCGCAAACAACAGTAATACCAACGCCAACAGCAACAGTTCGGTTTGATACACATTGACCGCATACTGAATTTTGAGACCCATACCAGAAACAGCGGAAGGAAACAAAATGGCGATAAAACTTAAGATGGTCGGCAGCAGCGGGGTACAACACAACAGGGGGCTTACAATCCCGATAACTATGCCGCCCGCCGCTGGTGCCGTTCTGCAATGGGTCTTCTTGCGTATCAGTTGAACCCATAAATTGATGAGAACGCTCTCCAGCGTTGCGAACAAAAACGCAAATAGCGCGATTCTCAGATTAAGATGTGCAAAAGAACGCAAGCCAATATCGGAACCCAGTTCATGCGCTGGCAGGACAACCAAGTGGACGACCAGCACCAGACTAAAGAGGATCGCGGTACGCCGTTTTGAGTGAGAATCCTGAACCGGCGATTGAAATGCATACACTACAAGTGACCAGAGGCGTTTTATAGAGTTTGTAGCGCGCTTCACTATCGCATTCATTCTTCTTTGCCGTTTGTCGCAACTTTGTAAGTTCCCCAGAACATCTCCGGTAACACGCAAACCAGTGGTGTACCGATCAGTAAAAAGAGTCCTAATCCGTTAAAGGTGAGCCATTGTATCCACTGCATCCCAATGCCTAATGCCAACATGGCGGAACCCAGAAAAAATGGCCCGCTGAAAAAACAATGCATTCGCCCACATTGACGCGCATTTCTTAAACAGGCATATCCCATCCAACTTAAAGCGATCGCCCAGATACTGCCGGTCATCCACGGTGCAAGTTGCATCATGCCGGTAATCACTATGAGTATCGCTGGCAATACCCAGGTGAGAATAAATCGGCCTTTATTGGCTACCCAGTCGTGGGGGCCGGTTTCACATTTTTCTGACATCGTATACTCCTTTGTTATGGCGATCAGGCCAGTTGGCGCAGCTCCGACAGCTGTGAATCCAATGCCTGCAAGTAAGCCTGGCGTTCATCAATTTTGGTTTGCAGTTCGCGCATGGCGGCTTCACAGGCTTGCTGGTCGCCTTCGTTGATGGCGTAGAGCAAGGGTTTTATATCCAGGATCAGCAGGCCCGCCGCACGCGCTGCGCGAATGAAGCGCAGCCGGTTTAAAGCGCATTGATTGTATAAACCGAAACCACCCGCGGAATGCTCTGGGCAAAGTACCAAATTTTCCAAGACGTAATTCCTGACGGTATGCACTGTGGTTTGCGCGGCTTTCGCCAGTTGCGAGATCGTCAGGGGAAATTCGAGTGCCTGCCCATCGGCATCCATGAATGCCGCAAAGTCGGGGATCACCTCAAAGTATCGTGACACATCTTTTGACACGGCGGCTTTTGACATGGGTTTGTCTCCGTTCGTTTCAAACACTGCGGCCTGGCCACAACGCTTCAGTCGTTTCGGCATCGGCTGGCCGCGCCAGCCGATAGCCCTGTAATACATCACAGCCAAGCTTCTCTAAAAGTTGTTGTTGAGTGGCCGTCTCAACCCCTTCCGCGACGATGGATAAATTCAGGTTATGGCCAAGGGTGATGACGCTTTCGGTAATGGCGCGATCCTTTGGCTCGGTTGTCATATGCGTGACAAAGGTTTTGTCGATTTTTAGGCGGGTCACTGGGCAGCATTGCAAGCGTGCCAGCGACGAACTCCCGGTACCAAAATCGTCGATGGACAGGCGAATGCCCAGCGCCTGGCAGCGATGCAGGTTTTCGATCAGGATTGGCGTATCCTCCAGGGCCAGTGTTTCGGTTAATTCCAGTTCCAATGCCGGAGCAGGCAGTCCCGTATCACGCAATATCCTGGCAAGGTCTTCGACAAAGTCAGGTTGGTGGATTTGTAAGGCAGAGACGTTGACCGCGATGATACCCTCGGGTAAACCGCGTTGACGCCAATGCATCATCTGTTGACAGACCGCCCGTAAGACAAACGCGCCCAGTTCCAGAATTAATCCGCTTTGTTCGGCAACGGGAATAAAGGTGTCTGACTGGATCAATCCTTCAGTTGGATGTTGCCAGCGAATGAGCGTTTCAGCGCCTTCCCAGCATTGGTGTTGAACATCCCATAGAGGCTGGTAAAAAGGAACGAATTCACCCTTGTTCAATCCATCCGCCAACGCATTGACCGTTGGGGCTGTCAGTGAATGCGTGGCGGGTGCCGTTCCCATACTGCCCTCTCTTATCCTGCACAACAGGACAGTTCTTTGACATCCTTGTTAAAGGTTTGCGCGCAGAGCTTCAAACCTTCCACCATGGTGAGGTAAGGGAAAAGCTGGTCGGCTAATTCCGTCACCGTCATACGGTTGCGGATGGCTAAAGCCGCACTCTGGATCAGTTCGCCGCCTTCGTGAGCCAGGATCTGCGCGCCTAGCAACAACCCCGTTTCCTTCTCTGTGACCAGTTTGATAAAACCGTCGGTTTCAAAGTTGGCTAACGCACGTGGGACATTTTCCATACCCAGTACGCGGCTGTCGGTCTCAATATCCTGAGCCCTGGCTTGTTCCTCGGTCAGTCCGACGGTAGCCACCTGTGGATCGGTAAAGATCACGGCGGGCATGGTGGACAGATCCAGTTTGGCGTCGCCGCCCGTCATATTGATACCAGCACGGCTACCGGCGGCCGCGGCGACATAGACAAATTGCGGCATGTTAGAGCAGTCACCGGCAGCGTAAATACCAGCAACATTGGTTTCCATGCGTTCGTTAACAACGATTTCGCCCTTTTTGTTGGTGGTGACACCCACCGCGTCCAGATTGAGTTGGCTGGTATTGGCGTGTCGCCCGGTGCTTACCAGCAAACGATCACAACTGAGCTCGCCTGCATTAGTGTTCAGGGTGAATTGATTTCCATCGTGGGTCACTTGGGTGGCTTGCGTGTTGTTTAAAACTCGAATGCCTTCTTTTTCAAAACAGCCTGCCAGTTTTTCACCGATTATGGGGTCTTCACTGTAAAGTAGTGAGTGTCTTGCCAACACGGTGACTTCACTGCCCAATCGTCGGTAAGCCTGGGCAATTTCTAGCGCCACGACCGATGAACCAATCACCACCAGGTGCTGCGGCAATTCCTCGGCAAACAGCGCTTCGGTAGAGGTCCAGTAAGGCGTTTCGGCCAGCCCCTCGATGGGAGGAATGGTTGGCGTGGAGCCAGTGGCGATCAGGATTTTATCAGCAAAGATTTCCTGCTCAGTGCCATCATTTTTTCTGACTATCAGGGTGTTTGCATTTTTAAATTGCGCCCAACCTTTAAGTAAACTAAGCGCAGGATTTGTCTCTAGAATATTCTGATACTTTGCAGCGCGCAGCTCTTCGACTCGAGCGGTCTGCTGCTGAGCCAACAAGGCTCGACTCAATTGGGGCGCATGATTTTCCAGTCCGGCAAAGGGATTATTGCGTTGCTGCTGTGCCAATTGAGCGGCGCGGATCAAAATTTTTGAGGGTACGCAGCCGACATTCACGCAACAGCCGCCAATCACATCGGCTCCCTCAATAAGAGTGACCTTGGCACCACCTTCAGCGGCTTTGATAGCACAGGCAAAAGCGCCGGAACCCGTACCGATAATCGCCACATGTTGAGTTCGGTTGCTTTCTGTGTTGCTGGTATTTTCGTTGTCACAGTAGGCGTTCGGTGCTGTGTTTTCCGCTAAGGGGTTATAACCCAGGGCTTCAATCGCTCCAATGAGATCGGTTACGCTGACCCCACCGTTTGTGGTGATCGTTGCGCTGGCGTTTTCATAAGATATTTCAACCTTATTCACGCCTTCGATCGCATCGAGCGCTTCTTTAACGTGAGCGACGCAACTTGGACAGGTCATCCCTTCTATCGATAGTAAGATCATTCGTTTTCCTCAAATAGTAGTCAGGCATTGCGTCGTGTTAAACAGCACAGCTGTCATCATCACAGCGTTTATTCGCGGGTGAAAAAATATCCCAAAGCGATACGGCAACCATCAGGCCTAACGCTGAATAGGTGACATAGCTGCTCCAGCCGTATTGGAAAAACGGATAGAGCGATAACAGCAATAAAATGGGGCCGACCACACCCAGCGCACTACGGTGCCATTGCCGGTGGCTGAACCAGCCAAGTCCGTTGAGTACCAGGGCAATCCAGGCAAACAACGGTAACAGGGTATTAACAAACAAACCTTCCCATTGGCTGAGAAAACCCAACCCGACCGCAGCGCCCAGGCTGGCGATGGCCGGGAAACACATGGCGCATCCCATAGCAGAAACCAGCGCGCCCAATGAGCTAATCTTATCGCCGAAACGGGTCAGTAACTGTATTAGCATTTCCATGCTTTACTCCTTGAGCGTTGATGGATAACCCGCATTAGTGGTGGCTTCGGTCAGTGCTTTTACTGTGGTTTTTTCGTCGTCGAATGTGACAACTGCCAATTTGGTTTCAAAGGTGACTTCAGCTTTACTCACACCCTCAACATTTTTTAAGGCATTTTTGACCGTAAAGGGGCAGGTCACACAGTTCATGGTTGGAACTTCCAAAGTAACTGTTTTCGGCGCAGCAAAAGCGGTCAGGCTGGTCAAGGCTAGCAAAGACAACAAGGCAATTTTCTTCATCATTTTCTCCAGTAACGTATTAAGTCATTAATAAAAGTGAGCGGTAAGAAAGTATTCAGGCAAACCAGACAATCCAATAATTGCTGGTGACTAGCACCAACGCAGTCAGTGCCGTTAACCAAAAGATCACCTGCCGGCGTTTTCGCACTTGAGGAACTGCACAGGCGGTGCCTGGCTCACAGTCCTCAACGGGGCGATAGACCTTCCAGCCTGCGAAGCCAAATAAGGCTAAAACCAGCAGGATAAAAATGGGACGATAAGGTTCTAACAAGGTTAAATTACCAATCCAGGAGCCACTCACGCCTAGCAGCAACAACACGAAAGGACCAGCGCAGCACAGGCCAGCGCCAACAGCCGCGATAACGCCGCCAATAATAGGTAGATTGGATTCTTTCTGTGACACGACTTACTCCTCTGATTTCAGTGTATGGAGCAAGTGTAATCTCCGTACCGATGTACGGAGTCAAACGTTTTTGTGATGCCCGTGTAAAACTAATTAAGGTTGCAGGGAGTCGATAATGGGACAATGTGAGTCATCGTTATTACTCTGACATTGCGTCAATAATGCCTTGAGTGCGCTTTCGAGCCGCTTCAGATCGGCAATTTTTTCCATGACGGCGCTGAGTTTATACTCGGCCAGCTCCTGCACCTGAGCACATGGGCGGTCATTCAAGCTTAGCAGGTTGGCGATCTCTTCCAGGGTAAACCCCAATTCTTGCGCCCGCTTAATGAACCGGATGCGATTAACCGTTTCATCGGGATAATGGCGGTAGCCCAACTCGGGTTTTGGCGGTTGCTCTATTAATCCACGACGCTCATAGAAGCGAACGGTTTCTATATTGATAGCCAGTTCTTTGGCAACTTTACTGATAGTTCTTGTCATGTTCATATCTCTTTTACCCGAACGGTATCTATAAGAACCGCCATTTTCTCCATCAATATATGGGTAGCGTTATTGGAGAGCTGCTGTCCTTCTTCAATGTACTCCCTGACGGTGGCATCGCTCTTCCATCCGCCTTGCTTTTTAATCAACTCAAAATCAACTCGTTCTCGGGCTGCCGATGTAGAGAGGCCGCGCCGGAAGCTATGGCTGCTCAATTCCGGTACAAAATCGAACTGGCAGGCGTTACCCAAAGTCTTGAGTAATTCATTAATGGCACTGGGATTCAACGCTTTAGGCTGAATCTTATCCCACCGGTTAATGGGGCGAAAAACCGGACCTTCATTAATGCCACCCAGTTCTATCCAGTTTTTCATGGCCGTAGCAGGACAGCAGTCTGGTGCACCGAAAGGTAATGCTCGCACTAAGCCGGAGGCTTGTTGATCGTTCTTGGAACTAGACAGCCGGATGAGAAGTCCTTCAGGTTCCCACACCAGATCACCGTAGCGAATGGCCACCAATTCGCTACGGCGAAAGGCACCGAAAAAGCCGGTCAACACCAGCGCGATATCCCTCAGTTTCTTTTTGGTGGTTGGTAGTTGCCGCAAATGATTCACCATTTGGGCGACGTGCTCCAAGCGCAATGCCTTGGCTTTGCGCTTGGGTTGGCCATAGGTACGACGAACGCCTTCCATGGTTTTGCGGACCAACGGATCACTTACTGGATCGATGAGCCCTTGATAATGGTGCCATTGGCTAATAGCGGTCAGGTGCAGATCCAGGGTTCGGGGATTAAGCGATTCGGCTCTGGCCAGCAGGTAACGCACGACAGTATCCCGATCCGAGGGCAGGCGACCACCCCATTTTTCAAATTGTCGAATGGCCGAACGGTAGGCTTTACGTGTGTTGTCGGATGTCGCTGCCTGGAGGTATTGCCGTAGTGGTTCGGGCCCCTGGCGTTCAACCAGGGTCGCATCCTTATTACGTAACGACAAGTTGCTAGCCTGTATTGGCGGTTTGTTGTTCATGAATAGGATTTCCTTCGATGTCGCTCAAAAGGCGGCTATATACCGGCGTTACAAGTCGAAAATTTACGTCAAGATCAACTAGCCCACGATAAGGATGATTATCAGTGGTTAGTATCATGAATTCAAGCGATCTTGAAACGAACTAATATAATGTTATATTACGTGTTATGTAATATGTTACTAAATAATCCGAGAGGAATCACCATGGCCCGTGCCGGAGTCACTTATCACGATATCGCTAAAGCCGCTGAAGCCATTAAAACGCAAGGCCAGGAACCCACGGTGGATCGGGTGCGCGAACACCTGGGCACCGGCAGCAAAAGCACCATCGCGCCATTGCTCAAGCGTTGGCGGTCAGACAATGGGGAGGCGGCCGATGTCAGTGGGCTGCCGAACGACCTCGTCGAGGTGGTAAAGTCCCTGCATGAGCGGGTACAGCAGATGGCCGACCACCGTATCGAACAAGCTCGCCAGGAATTCGAGACTTTAAAGGAAGAACTCCGCAAAGAGTTGACCCATGCCGACAACACCATGGCGCAACTAACTGCCCGACAACGGGACCTGGAGAACCAGACCGAACGGCTGAGCAAAGAAAAAAGCGAGCAAAGTCGGTCTCTGGAAGACGCGCGTGTCAGCCTGGCCAAGGCCGAGTCCCAGCGGGACGAAGCTGCTGCACGGATTGTTGAATTGAAGGAGAGCGTTGCGGAACTCAAACAAGAAAATAAGGATATCCGCGATCATTTCGAACATTACCAGCAGCGTACTGCCGAAGACCGCCAGCAGGAGCGCGAACAATTCCGTTCAGTTAACCAGGGGCTGAACGATCAGATCCAGGATCTGCAACACCGGCTCGCCCAGGCTGAGTCGAGAGCGTCAGAGCTGTTTGACGCCAATGTGCAGTTACAACGACATGCCGATGAATTAAAACGGGCCAATGGGGCGCTAAATAGCGACGTGAAGGGAAAGATAGAAGATGTCCAGAACCTGAAACACGAGCTTGAAGAAGCCGTGGCAAAGTGCCGGGAATACCAGCATCAAAATGATCATTTGGCGCAAAACATGGCCGTGCTCACCACTCAGAAAGCTGATGTTGATAAGCAAGTGGCCGTCTTATCCCAAACACTGGAGACCACAAAAACCGAATTGAAAACCACCCAGGATAAAGCGGCGCTTCTGATCGACGAGAATAAAGTCATTCTTCAGGAAAAAGCCGTGATCCAAGGTCAATTTAAACAGCTCCAAAGTTCGCTGTAGCCGGATGGATGTATTTTGAGCGCCCGGCAGCTTAATGGTGGAATCGTCGTAGCTCATCAAATTTGTCGGTTCTTCCACTTGGGGTCGTCTCAGAAAACGGAAAATAAAGCACGCTAAGCCGGTTGCAGAGGCCGTAGCGGCCTGAACTTCCCCGCGCCGATCTTGGCGCTGCTGCGCCATAGGTAATCACCGGTCAGGTTGATGTGCTCCCAGCCGAGTGGCGACAGGTACTGCAATAGCGAGTCATCGACGGCATGACCATTGCCGCGCAACGCATGCGCCGCACGCTCCAGGTAGACCGTGTTCCACAGCACGATGGCCGCCGTCACCAGGTTGAGGCCGCTGGCCCGGTAGCGCTGCTGCTCGAAACTTCGGTCACGGATTTCACCAAGGCGGTTGAAGAACACGGCACGGGCCAGCGCATTGCGCGCCTCGCCCTTGTTCAGCCCGGCATGCACGCGGCGGCGTAGCTCGACGCTTTGCAGCCAGTCGAGGATGAACAGCGTGCGCTCGATGCGGCCCAACTCGCGCAGCGCGACGGCCAAGCCGTTCTGGCGCGGGTAGCTGCCGAGTTTCCTGAGCATCAGCGAGGCCGTCACCGTGCCCTGCTTGATCGAGGTGGCCAGCCGCAGGATTTCGTCCCAATGGGCGCGGACGTGCTTGATGTTGAGCGTGCCGCCGATCATCGGCTTGAGCGCGTCATAGGCGGCATCGCCCTTCGGGATGTAGAGCTTGGTGTCGCCCAGGTCGCGGATGCGCGGCGCGAAGCGGAAGCCCAAGAGGTGCATCAGGGCGAAGACGTGATCGGTGAAGCCCGCCGTGTCGGTGTAGTGCTCCTCGATCCGCAGGTCGGATTCGTGGTACAGCAGGCCGTCGAGCACGTAGGTTGAGTCGCGCAGGCCGACATTGACCACCTTGGTGTGGAATGGCGCGTATTGGTCGGAGATGTGGGTGTAGAAAGTCCGTCCTGGGCTGCTGCCATATTTTGGGTTGATGTGCCCCGTGCTCTTTGCCTTGCTAGCGGTTTGGAAATTCTGTCCGTCCGATGATGATGTGGTGCCATCGCCCCAGTGCCCGGCAAAGGGATGCCGAAACTGAGCGTTGACCAGTTCAGCCAACGCTGTCGAGTACGTTTCGTCGCGGGTATGCCAGGCTTGCAGCCAAGCGAGCTTCGCGTAGGTCGTGCCGGGGCAGGACTCGGCCATCTTGGTCAGGCCCAGGTTGATCGCGTCGGCCAGGATCGTGGTCAACAACAGGTTCTTGTCCTTGGCCAGATCGCCCGATTTCAAGTGCGTGAAGTGCCGGGTGAAGCCCGTCCACTCATCGACTTCGAGCAGCAGTTCGGTGATCTTGACGTGCGGCAGGACCATGGCTGTCTGGTCTATCAGCGCCTGCGCGGTGTCGGGCACCGCCGCATCCAGCGGCGTGATCTTCAAGCCCGACTCGGTGATGATGGCATCCGGCAGGTCGTTGGCTGCCGCCATGCGGTTGACGGTGGCAAGTTGTGCTTCCAGCAGCGTCAGCCGCTCATGCAGATATTGTTCGCAGTCGGTGGCCACGGCCAGCGGCAATTCGCTGGACTGCTTGAGGCTGGTGAACTTCTCGGGCGGTACCAGGTAGTCCTCGAAGTCCTTGAACTGGCGTGAACCCTGCACCCAGATGTCGCCCGAGCGCAGGGAGTTCTTCAACTCGGACAGCGCGCACAGTTCGTAGTAGCGCCGGTCGATGCCGGCGTCGGTCATCACCAGTTTCTGCCAGCGCGGCTTGATGAAGCCGGTCGGTGCATCGGCTGGCAGCTTGCGGGCGTTGTCGGTGTTCATGCCGCGCAGCACCTCAATGGCATCAAGCACGTTTTTGGCGGCGGGCGCGGCCCGCAGCTTGAGCACGGCAAGGAATTCCGGTGCATAGCGGCGCAGGGTGGCGTAGCTCTCGCCGATGCGATGCAGGAAATCGAAGTCATCGGGTTGCGCGAGCTTCTGCGCCTCGGTGACGCTCTCGGCAAAGGAATCCCAGGACATGACGGCCTCGATGGCGGCAAACGCATCGCGGCCTGATTGCTTGGCGTCGATCAGCGCCTGACCGATGCGCCCGTACAGACGTACCTTGGCGTTGATGGCCTTGCCTGACGCCTGGAACTGCTGCTGATGCTTATTCTTGGCAGCGTTAAACAGCTTACCCAGGATGCGGTCGTGCAGGTCGATGATTTCGTCGGTGACGGTGGCCATGCCCTCGGTGGCCAGCGCCACGAGAGTGGCGTAGCGCCGTTGCGGCTCGAATTTGGCCAGGTCGGCGGGTGTCATCTGGCCGCCCTCGCGGGCAATCTTGAGCAGGCGGTTCTGGTGAACCAGCCGCTCGATGCCGGTAGGCAGATCGAGTGCCTGCCATGCCTTGAGGCGTTCGATGTGTTCCAGCATATGCCGCGAATTTGGCTTGGCCGGAGACTGGCGCAACCAAGCCAACCAGGTCGTCTTGCCGTTGTCCCGGCGCTTGAGCAGATCGTCGAGGCGGCGGCGATGCGCGTCCGCCAGTGGTTCGGCCAAGGCGTCGTAGATGCGCCGGTTAGCACGGGTGATCGCCTCGGCACTCGCCCGCTCGACGGCGTTGAGGGCGGGCAGAATGACCGACTGCCGCCGCAGGTGCCCGATCAAGGCGCTGGCCAGCACGATGCCTTTGTCGGTTTGCATCGCCAGCTCGCTCAGGTGCTCGCGCCGGGTCTGCTCCCGCTGGCCGTACTCGTTCCAGCTTTCGACGCCGACCTTGAGCTGGTCGGCGACCAGCTTCAACAAGGGCGGGAACGGTAGTTCATCGACGCCCAGGATGACGCCGGGAAAGCGCAGGTAACAGAGCTGCACCGCGAAGCCCAGCCGATTGGCTGGCCCGCGCCGCTGTCGGATGATCGAGATGTCGGTATCGTTGAATGTGTAATGTCGGATCAGGTCGTCCTTGGAGTCCGGCAACGCCAGCAGGCTTTCCCGCTCGGCGGCGGACAGGATGGAACGACGTGGCATATTTACTGATCCGTTCTCAAGTATTGATACAGGGTTTCGCGACTGATTCCGAATTCACGAGCAAGCTTGGTCTTTTGCTCGCCAGCCTCGACACGTTGGCGCAGTTCGGCAATACGCTCAGACGACAGGGATTTCTTCCTGCCACGGTAAGCCCCGCGTTGCTTGGCGAGCGCAATACCCTCGCGCTGACGCTCGCGGATCAGGGCGCGCTCGAACTCGGCGAACGCGCCCATCACCGAGAGCATCAGGTTCGCCATCGGAGAGTCTTCGCCAGTAAAACTGAGGTGTTCCTTGACGAATTCGATATGCACGCCGCGTTGTGTCAGCGTTTGCACGATCCGGCGCAAATCATCGAGATTGCGCGCCAGGCGATCCATGCTATGCACCACCACGGTGTCGCCGGTGCGGGCGAAGCTTATCAGCGCTTCCAGTTGCGGACGCTTGACATCCTTGCCGGATGCCTTGTCGCTAAAAGCGCGATCAACCTTGACGCCTTCCAGTTGCCGTTCCGGGTTCTGGTCGAAGGTGCTGACCCTGATATACCCAATGCGCTGTCCAGTCATGGAATTCCCTGCAAAATGTCAGGGAAGACTCTATGACCTTCAACGAGATATGTCAATAAATTCAAAATTCAATCCTATCCTGACGCAATTTACACATGGCATCTGACATCAGGTTAGGGTATAGCTTAACCGGACACCTCGGCCTCTGTGCCTTTACTGCTTTTCGGTACAACCGTCAAGAACAGGCAGAGCGCTCCGATAGTTATCGCCACATCAGCGAGGTTGAAGGCGGGCCAGTGCGCAAGTCGCCAATGGAAGTCAAGGAAATCAACAACCTGTCCACGCAGCACACGATCCGCGACATTGCCCAGCGCACCGCCGAGGATCAGGCTGTATCCCATCGCTTCGAGACGGGGCAATTGCTGGCACAGCATGCGTCCCAGCCAAGCAGAAACGACCAGGCCCAGCGTGATGAAAAAGTAACGTTGCCAGCCGCCAGCGTTCGCCAGAAAGCTGAATGCCGCGCCGGGATTCAGGACATGGACGAAGTTGAAGAAGGGCGTGACTTCGACCTGTTCACCGTAGGCAAACGTGCGGGTGATGGCGAACTTTGCGAGCTGATCGGTCATGACAGCACTGGCGGCCACTGCGAACCAGACCCAAGTCGATGTGCGGCGAGCCGATTGCCACACAGGGGCGGCCAGCGGCATCAGCCACCCGGCGAGCGCCGTGCAACTCAATCCAAGTACCCACCCCGCCAGCACATCGGCAGGAAAGTGCATTCCGGCTGCGATGCGTGACCAACCGACCAATGCGGCGTACAACACCAAGCCGATGCGGCCACGACGGCCTATCAAAGGCCAGAGCGCGCCGACCACCAGCGCGGCATAGGTGGCATGCCCGCTGGGCAGGCTGTAGTGTCGTTCGATGCCCCCGATAACGCGCACCATGTCGCCAAAAACGGCAGGCGGGCGTGGAAAGTCGATCCATAGCTTCAAGATGGTGGCGACGAGAAATGCCAACGCAAAGGCCACGCTAAAGACTCTGAGTCTGTACCGGATGGCATCGGCCCGCGTTGGGTCAGGTGCCGACTTTGACCATCCCCACATCGCCAAGAGCATCAGTGGTGCAGTCCAGTAGTTGCCTATCACAAGGTTGAAGAACGATGCCAGCGGTTCCAGCGCTGCAGGTGTGCTCATGTTGATGGCTTGGAACAACGCGATGTTCAGACCACCCCAGTCGTAGAGAAAGAATTTCCAGCTCATTTGCGCAACAGCCTCAAGCCATTGCCAACGACGAGCAAGCTGGCCCCCATATCAGCAAACACCGCCATCCACATGGTCGCTTGACCCGTGAAGGTCAGCACCAGAAATACTGCCTTGATGCCAAGGGCCAGCACAATGTTTTGCATCAGCACCTGCGCCGTCGCACGCGACAGGCGCACGAAGGTCGGAATCTTGCCCAGGTTGTCGTCCATCAGGGCCACGTCAGCGGTCTCGATGGCGGTATCTGTGCCAGCCGCTCCCATGGCAAAGCCGATGTCCGCACGCGCCAAGGCCGGGGCATCGTTGATGCCATCACCGACCATGCCGACCTTGCCCTTTATGGCCAGTAGCTCAACTTCGCGCAGTTTGTCGTCTGGGAGCAGATTGCCTTGCGCACGGTCGATCCCGGCTTGTGCGGCAATGGCCTGTGCCGTGTGGGGGTTGTCGCCGGTCAGCATCATGGTGTTGATGCCCAGTGCATGAAGCTCGGCAATGGCGCTCCTGCTGCTTTCCTTGATGGTGTCCGCTACGGCAAATAAGGCATGAACCCCTTTTGCGCTGACCAACATCACGACAGTTTTACCCATGGTTTCCAGCGCCGCGATGCGCTGTTCCAGCTCGGGAGTACGCTGCCCCAGCTCTTCTAGCATCCGCTGGTTGCCAAGATGGTAGGTTTCACCGTTGATTTGGCCCTGCACACCCCGACCGGGCAGCGCGTTGAATTCGGCCACGTCGAGCAAGGCAACCCCGTCCGTCTGCGCGGCCTGTGCCACCGCCTTGGATACAGGATGGTCCGAGCGGGCCGCCAGACTGGCAGCGATGCTGCGGCTGTCCGAGGCGAGTGCATTGCCCCATGTGACAAAGTCGGTCTGTGCGGGCTTGCCGTGCGTGATCGTGCCGGTCTTGTCCAGAGCCAGCCAGCGCAGCTTGCGGCCTTCTTCCAGATAGACGCCACCTTTGATGAGAATGCCGTGGCGGGCGGCGGCGGCCAGGCCGCTGACGATGCTGACCGGTGTAGAGATCACCAGTGCGCACGGGCAGGCGACCACCAGCAGAACCAATGCACGGTAGATCCAGTCGAGCCATGCCGCACCCATGAACAGCGGCGGCAACAACGCGACGGCGATGGCAACGCCGAATACAACGGGGGTGTACCAGCGGGCGAACTGATCGACAAAACGCTGAGTCGGCGCACGACTACCTTGCGCAGCCTCTACCGCGTGAATGATCCGGGCCAAAGTGGAGTTGTTGGCCAAGGCGGTGACGCGGTACTCGAACGAGCCGGATTCGTTGATCGTGCCAGCGAACACCGAATCACCGGGGGATTTTTCGACCGGGAGGCTTTCACCCGTGATCGGGGCTTGGT
Organism: Shewanella sp. ANA-3; assembly: GCF_000203935.1. Classification (GTDB taxonomy): domain Bacteria; phylum Pseudomonadota; class Gammaproteobacteria; order Enterobacterales; family Shewanellaceae; genus Shewanella. The sequence continues at coordinate 212,365 of NC_008573.1, forward strand.
TGACGGCAGAGCGGCCTTCCAGCACCTCACCATCAAGGGCGATGCGCTCACCTGGTTTGACCCGGACGCGGGCGCCGATGGTGATTTGCTTGGCGCCCACCTCGCGCCATGTGCCGTCAGCCTGCTGTACCGTGGCCTGTTCCGGGGTCAGGTCGAGCAGGCCACGGATAGCGTTACGAGCGCGATCCAGCGATTTGGCTTCGATTACCTCGGCCAGCGCGAACAGTACCATCACCATTGCCGCTTCGGGCCAGTGGCCGATCAACATGGCACCCGTGACCGCAATCGACATGAGGGCGTTCATGTTGAGATTACGGTTCTTGAGCGCAATCCACCCCTTCTTGTAGGTGGAGAGGCCACCCGTGAAGACCGCGACAAGCGCCAGAACGACAACCGACCAGTGATTGCCGTTGTGGAGCCAGTAGACCGCCTCGGCCGCCGATGCAGTGACCAAGGAGATGCCCAGCGGCCACCAGTTGGTCGGCGTGGTCACAGGGGCGGCGGATGGAGATGCGACCTCTGCCGTGTCCACGACCTGCGCCTCGAATCCAAGCGCTTGCAGTGCCACGAGCACGTCTGGCAGAACCTGGTTCGCATGGCGTACCGACAGCGTGCGCTGCATCAGGTTGAAATCGAGATCAGCAACACCGGCCACGGTGCCGAGCTTGTTGCGGATCTACGTCTCTTCGGTCGGGCAATCCATCTTGGCAATGGACAGCTTGGTCGTCTGCTCGGCCGACGCCTGATCCATGCGCACAGCTTGCATGCCGATGGCCTTCAGCGCCTGCTCGACGGGAGACAACGAAGGCAATTCGTGTCGCACGGCCAAGGTACGTTGCATCAGGTTGAATTCAAGACCTGCCACCCCCGCCAGACCGGCCAGTTTGCTTCGGATCAGCGCCTCTTCGGTCGGGCAATCCATGTTCTCGATGCGGTACACCGCTTGAGCCGATCCGGTTGCCAGCGGGGCCGGTGCCGTGGGTTGGATGATCGGCTCAGTCGTGCAGCCACACCCCTTTGAAGCGCATTCGCTCATGAGTAACTCCTGAAAATCTTCTATTCAGCCTCCATTAAAATCTCTATAGTCACTATAGAGTCAAGTGATAATTGGAGATTGATGCATGGAAATCAGAATTGGCGACCTCGCCAAGCGCTCTGGGTGCGAGGTCGTGACCATCCGCTACTACGAGAAGGAAGGGCTACTGCCGAAGCCAGCGCGAAGCGGTGGCAACTTCCGGCTGTACGGTGAGGCGCACATTGAGCGCTTGCAATTCATCCGTCATTGCCGTTCGCTCGAGATGACGTTGAGCGAGATTCGCGCATTGCTGGGTCTGCGAGACAACCCGATGCAGGACTGTGGGGAGGTCAACACGCTGCTGGAGGCCCATATTCAACAGGTGGAAATGCGTGTGTCCGCGCTGTTGCAGTTAAAACGGCACTTGGTTGATTTGCGCGAGAAGTGTTCTGGCTCTCGATCTGTAGAGGCGTGCGGCATTTTGCAAGGGTTGGGCAATTGCAATTGCCATGGTGAAAGTGCCACGAACAGTCAAACATCTGGGTAAGTAAGGGCTTAGCGTGCTTTATTTTCCGTTTTCTGAGGCGACCCCTATACCGATAAATACACAGGAAATTTTTTTCACAAAAGTGTATGAATGTTGATAGAAGCAACAAGCTACCATCGAAGGGCGTTTCCAAAGATATTGGTATAACAGAGCATCGAACAGACTCAGTTGGAAAGGATCTCGCGTAGAAGCTCTATCATCTTCACGGATAACTCGCGTTTCCAACGATAAATTAGTTTGGGATTATGTAGGGTAACGTTGTTGTATCGTTATGTGATTTTACTCACTTAGCGCGGTGTACAGAACTACTGGATCAGATCAGTTTCAACTGACGTTCTGCCGTTGCACATTTTGCCCTGATGAGTTCGTTCATTGTTGTAAGACAGCCACTCATCCTGATCATTTTGCCGCGTCTCCAGCGTTTGATTAACTTGTTGCGAAAAGCCACCTGATAAAACTCGTTCAGGATCGCCTTATCAAACTGCTCGCAGATCCCATTCGTTTGCGGTGACATCGTTTTAGTTTTCGTGTGATCGATGCCACTACTAGAGTTGGTAATCATGACGCTCGAACTTGCAGAGTAGCACAGCCTATATCGATGTTAACTCTACACCTGACTCTGTCAATTTATGCGTATCAACATAGTGGCTGAAACGTGCTAATAAGAAGGTGAGTTTTGGATGAATGTACCTTTGACAAAATGGTCTGTTGGGTGCTGTATAAAAGTAGTCGATAAGCTCAGTTTTATTCGCTTTAAAATCCTTAAAAAAATAAACCTGAGTAATGACTGGCTGCTCAAAATCAGCTCTACAGGCATCTAATATGTTTACAGCCTGGTTATACTGAACCTCATCATAAGCGTATATCGCTGAACGATATTTACCACGCATTGAGTGGTTTGATGTGCTCGCGTGAGTATGTAAATGGATTTCGATCAAGGTTGATAAAGAAATAACAGTCGGATCAAAAACCACTTCAATGGCTTCGCTGAACTGAGCGTTGTCACCAATTGAGGCGATCCAACCTTGATTGACAGTAGCAATGCCAATAAGTGATGAAAATACGCCTTCGGTGCACCAGTGACAACCACCGCCTAAGCCGATTGTATTAAGGGTGGTTGTCGTATGCAAATTGCAAGTCTGTGTGGGCTGCTGCAAACTCATTGAGATGAGGGCAACTTCCAGTCTGGTCTGGGGAAGTGGCAGGTATAGCCATTTGGTCGGAGTTCCAAATAGTCCTGATGCATAGCCTCCGCTTCCCAAAAATCACTTGCAGGTTCGACTTCAGTCACTACTTTTCCAGGCCATAATCCCGAAGCATCCACGTCAGCAATGGTTTTTACTGCCTCAGCATGCTGTGCCTCAGAGGTATAATAAATGGCTGAGCGATAAGATGTGCCCTTGTCATTACCTTGTCTATTTACTGTACTAGGGTCATGAATCTGAAAGAAAAACTCTAAAATTTGTCGATAGCTGGTGATTTCATTATCGAACATTATTTCAATGCCTTCAGCATGGTTACCATGATTGCGGTAGGTAGCATTAGCCACTTCACCACCGGTATAACCTACTCGGGTTGAAGTGATACCGGGACGTTTGCGGATAAGATCCTGCATGCCCCAAAAGCAGCCACCGGCTAATACTGCGCGTTCAATTGCCATAATTAAATGTCCTCTACTTGGTCTAAATACTCTGCGTAACCTTTACTTGCCATTTCTTCCCTAGGAATAAAACGTAATGACGCTGAGTTAATACAATAACGTAGGCCACCCTGGTCTTTGGGACCGTCTGAAAATACATGGCCTAAGTGACTGTCGCCATGAGTTGAGCGCACTTCTGTGCGGGTCATGCCGTGCGACCTATCAGTGATTTCAATTACGTTGACAGAGTCTATCGCTTTGGTAAAGCTCGGCCAACCACACCCTGATTCATACTTGGCAGAAGACGCAAATAAAGGCTCACCTGACACGATATCCACGTAAATGCCGGGCTTGGTGTTCTTTAGCAATTCACCAGTCCCTGGACGCTCTGTACCATTTTCTTGCGTCACCCGATACTGCTCCTTAGTCAGAGCAGAAATCGCATTCATAGATTTTTGATAGGTATTCATAAATGTCCTCTTATAGAGTAGAGCCATGTGCCTTTCAGATTATAAGAGACCTTCTGTTTACAGAATTTATTTCACTTAGGCCGTTAACCCGAAAAAATGATCTGATCCAGTAGTTCTGTACACCGCGCTAAGTGAGTAAAATCACATAACGAGGTGCCTATGACAGCTAAAAAGAACTGCAAGACCTATACCGCAGAATTTAAGGCCCTCTAACTTATAGTTGTTTCGGATGCGGCTTATTTGTTTTTGTGCTCCAGTGCTGTAAGTGATGTGCCTACGATAAATATAGACACGACAAACAAGCCTAAATCTTTTAGCAAAAACTGGCCAGGAACCACAGAGATCGCAGGAAACCCAAGAGATGCCTCAAAAACACCGGGTGTAGTCAGCATGAACGACAATGTCGTAAAAAAGAGTCCGGTTGAAAGTACACCGCCCAAGATTGCGAGCTTAGGGGAGAAAACTCGTGCAGCGATTAACAGGCCAACTGAAATTTCAAGCACACCCAGAAAATTTGAGAATCCTTGAATGCTGAGGAAACTATACATCCATGAAAGCAGAGGGCTATTACTAACAAAACCATGTATACCGTTTGCTTCGTAGCTAGTGAATTTCATACCACCAAACCACAAATATATTATCGTCATGGCAACGTAGATGCCACCTATACCAAACTTAGTGACTTTTGCACCGAGATTATTACTAAGGATATTGGTAGTCTGGACACCATTTTCAATTTCGGGAATAGTCATCTTATATCTCCAATTATTTTTAGCCATGTGGACTCACTCTATGTAGCCCACTAAAATGATATGACTCTTGAGAAAAACTATATGTTTACTCGAGTCGAACCTAACTTAGGTAATTGCTGTAGTTGAGCACCAATGGATTAGACATCAATGCCTAGTGGTTGAACGGCCGGGAAGTCGACCTCGGTCTGTGTCACTTCGTTAACGTAGTTAGTGAAAGTGTTCAGGGCAACAGCCAACAGAATATCCACTACATGTGCATCACTGTAGCCAGCGTTCAGCACCGCTTGGACCTGGTCATTGCTGACTTGCCCGCGCTGGCGGACTACGGCGGCAGCAAAACGCACGGCTGCGTCGGCCTTAGGGTCATTTGATGCACCGCTGCGGTTGGCAGTGAGTTCAGCATCATCAAGCTTGGCCACCTTACGGCCTAGGAAGGAATGGCCAGCAAGGCAATAATCGCAGCCGTTGATCTCAGCGACGGCTAGGGCAATACGCTCAAGAGTCGCTGTACCCAAGCCGCCCTGTGCTGATGCTGCGCTCAATTGCAGGTAGCCAGTCAGCGCAGCAGGGCTGTTGGCAACGACGCGGAACATGTTAGGAACGCGGCCCAGTTGTTTTTCCACAGCCTTGAGTGAGGTATGGGTAGCAGTAGGCGCGGCGTCGATTGTGGTAGGGGTGTTCAAACGTGACATAAATTTCTCCTAGTGATTTGAAAGACAGCACGCTGTATTGGCGTGGAATAAATTGTATTTAAGAAGGTTCTGCTTGATAATCCGTTGCTATCAGACAGCTCATCTTCACGTCTTGCGCAGTCGCCATTTCAGTGCCACTACACACCTTCGTTGACGTCACGCCGTCCTGATTTCTAAGGAGGTCTTCGAGACTCCAAAAACACCCTCCGGCAACGATCACATTATTTATTTTTCATAAAGCCTCCTTGGTTTTTATCTATTTACTAATGGAACTGAATTTACAGCATGTAAAATAGATATAACATGCTCAATAGTTCGTATAATGTGACTTATTAGACAGTTTACGTAGGGGCTATGTATGGATGCAGACTTTGGATATCAGATTAAAAGAGTTGTGAAATTAAGGGTTCACGAAAAACTGCAAATATAGGGCAAATCAGATTGTCTATACCCATAATTTAGAGCGCCCGAGCATCAGGAACTCACTGAAAGCAGACGTTTCTGAAAATAAACAAGGCACAGCGCTTGAAAATTTCGAGACATCAACGTTTTGCCAAAAGGCTAAAAATGCGTGCACTACTCATTTCGCATTTAAAGAGAGCATCGGTTATTAGGCAATAACGATGTGGCCAAAATTTGTCGACCACTACACTATCTCGTAAACGAGTTTGATAGACGTCAACTAGTACGTATTTTTAGTGTAAGGTCATATTAATGCACGATGCTAAACTCTGCTGTGAGCTAGGTAGGATGTATAAATACCATAAATATTTCAATGCTTTACTTTTTAAAGCTCAAGTGAGTTACTCAGTTCCGACTGTTGGTGGCAGATTTGGAATCTCGCGATTTGTCTTAAATGTCAGCCAAGCAAGTCTCTCGCTAATAAAGTGTTGACTATCCCTGACAAAGTAACAATTTCTTGCCATAATCAGACTTAAGCACTTTACTTAGAGTGTATGTGCGCCGCTTAATGCATCAATGCTGCTAATTCCCTGATTGACATCAATCACTTTGTTTCCTGTTTGATACTCTGAGATAAACAAGATCGAATGATGCAAAAGGGGACTATTTAAATACTGAGGGAACAAATGGCAGTAGATTTGAGCATAGAAACCGCTCTGCTCCTAGAGCGCTGGCAAGGCATTGTAAACTCGATGGCTCAAGTCGCGGAAGTGCCTTGTGTGCTGATTAATCGATTAGATAAAAACGAAATTTGTCAGGCTGTTGGCAGTGTGTCAGTACCAACTTTTTATTGCGGTGAACCTGTTCCATTGGCACTTAACACTTATTGTTCCCAAGTCATTTCCAGTAACCAGCCATTACTAGTTGAAAATGCAATCGGTACCCGATATGAAAACAATAACCCAACATTTGCAGCAGGCTTTAGTTATTACTATGGCCTGCCATTGCTTTGGCCTAGCGGAAAAACTTTCGGTACTTTGTGTATGTTGGACTTTTCAAGCCCAGATCGGGCATCACAACACTGTTCCTTACTCACACTTTTTAAGCAGGCCATTGAATACGATTTACAGATGCTTCAACAACAGCAAGATCTGCTAAAGCGTGAGCAACAAGCAGACAAAAAATTTATACAACTATTCAATGAGATGTCAAATAGGATAAGACCGGTAACTAATAATAAGTTGCTTCAATCTGAGTTGTTTGTACTTTTGACAAGCCAATACCAATACTGGCATCAGGAACTGGATAAGCAGCTTAATCAAACCGTCCTGACTGATGAAAACTCCATTCATATAGCGGCACTGGTTCGAATTTGGTCAAATTTGTTGGCGATTGCCCATGAAACAGAATGGTTGAGAGCTACGGCAGTTCTAGAACCTTATAGTTGTGATGCTGTTGCGTCACTGGTCAATGCAACTCCATTATTAGAACAAGCAGTGTATAAAACAGCGCTGACCCTTGGTGCTGATCTCGTTTTGAGGAGTCATTTGCCTAATCCACTGTTACTAAGTGGGAAACCAGAGTTATGGTCTCTGATAGGACTAGCTATCACGAGCTTTTTAGTTGTTGGCGCCAGCGGTACAAGTATAACTATTTTTGTCAGTAACCGATTAAAAGGTAAGTACAGAGTTTTGGAATGGTCCCTTCTTGTAAAAGGCCAGACGATGCCGCTGCGTTTTACCCGCGATAATCAAGCGCTTTATGGTTTTGCAACAGTATGTGCCGAGTTAGCGGGTGCTGTTCTTGAATCTGGTGAGTGGCAATTAACTGAGAGTCTTCAGCAACAGAGTCGTTATCTCAACTCAAATCGTGATCACGTTGACGACATTGAAAGCAGGAATGCTTCAAGAACTGCTAATGGCATAACCAGGCTTATCTGCTTATCGATACCGGTGATGGGAGACGATTTATAAACACTCAGCGATGATCAGCGAAGTTGTGTTTTAGTTTTCTTGTTGGCACTACATCCGGTATGGCGGCCTTTAATCTGAGAGTGACACTTGGGATAACTGAAAAACTGGCTGTGATTCTGCTGAACGGAGCTTGGTGCTAAGCATGTTGGCGTCATTCAAAGCAAGGTCAACACTGCTATTAACGTTTACGATTATCTGACGGACGTGCTGCTGCGCGTCAACCAACATCCAGTAAGCAAGGTACATGAACTAATGCCGAAGTTACGGAAAGCTCAGTTCGAAAGCGCATTACAGCGTTCAGCTCTATTTAGCAATCCCGATGCTTCGGTAAAATAAGCCACGGAAAATGCTCCGGAGGCCGCATGCACACTAAATAGATGACGTTAGACGAAGAGTTGGATTTAAACGAGCAAATTATAGAGCCTGCGACCGGAAAAGCCAAAAGTTTATAAATACAGCTAAAACTCAAATCAAGCAGGCGAATATTGTACAAAACAATACCATTGCTACAGAGATAACTTCAAGTCTGACAGATCTATGCTAGAGTTAAATCAACGATTTAATTCATTTTTCTATGCAGGATCTTTGAAAAATGCAGTAGAAAAACGGAGAAGTACATGACCTTTAGTTTAGCTCAAACAGCTAGTGCAGAAACCACACTAAAAGCACCTGCTGAAGCAGATCAGAACCTGCGGGATATCACTGAACTGGCGTGTTATATCTGTGATGCACCAGTGGCTATGGTGACGCGAACCGATGACACAAAGCTGAATCTAATTGCAAAAGTTGGTATTTCGCGTACCTCTGTATTAATTAAAGAGTCCTTTTGCGTGTATGCAATGGAAACACCTGATGCGGTAATGGTGGTCCCTGACGCTACTTTAGATCACAGATTCAGTACCAATGCTATGGTGATTTCAGGACCTGGCTACCGATTTTATGCTGGCTCGCCGCTGATTGATCCCGAAGGTGCAGTGATTGGTACTATTTGTGTCTATGATCATGTTCCTAAGCAGCTGAACCAGCGGCAGATAAGCTCTTTGCAGGCTCTGTCCAGACAAGTGATCGCCATACTGGAGCTGAAAAAAGTCGGCGAACAATTACATAATACCAGCATGACGGATGCGCTGACAGGGGTGAACAACAGAAGAGCTTTTGACCTCAAGTTTGAAGCTGAATTTGCTCGCTGGCAAAGAACAGGACAATCTTTTGTACTGGCATTGATTGATATTGATCACTTTAAGAGTTTTAACGACAGCTATGGTCATGCCGCAGGAGATGAGGCACTGAGTCAAGTCGCGGCTCTGTTTCAGCGCCATAGCAGGAACTATGACTTTTTCGCCCGTTATGGTGGTGAAGAGTTTGTGCTGATCCTGCCAGGCACAGACACAGCGTCCGCAAATAAAACACTGGAAAAGTTAAGGCTGGTAGTGGCTAACCATGAGTGGTTATTACGACAATTAACGGTCAGCATAGGTTTGGCCAGCGCTGATTTATTTGACGACAAAAAGCAGTTGCTCGAAGTCGCCGATCAGATGTTATACAAAGCTAAAACCCAAGGCCGCAATCAAACCAGTGTGTTCGCCACACTGTAAGAGATCTGTTCATGCTGCGCTGATCTCAAGACCTCATAAAAACTGAGGTCTTGCTTCGGTCGATAAGCTGGTCTGATATTGGCATTATTTATTCCTTTCAAATACATGGGTAATGCGACTTACACAGATTTTTTATGCTCTCTTGGACTCCATGTGAAGGAGATCGTCACATTCTTTACATATAGAAAATAGAGTTCTTTAGCCAGCTGCAATTTCAGATTAACCGATTCGGTAAGCTTTCTGCATTTCCGGAGACAACTTTTTTAGCCAGCTTGAGAGACTGAAGCCTTTTCTATCGGTACTATTTAATTTAGTAAAATACAGATGTTCATCCCAGCGAGGACCGAAATCTACTTCTGCAAGACTTACAAGCTGTTTGTTTCTGCGAAGACGATGCTTTTGATGGTAATCTTCGGCGGGCCAAAAATAACCATTTTGTTCTCCGGCCTCAATCACCTCGGGAGATTTCTCCTTTCCAATCGCTTGAATCAGTTCTTCAGCTACTTGTTTTTGCTCCAGATCAAAAACAAAAAGTATCTGGCGATACTGGCCCTGCTTTCTACCATGAACAGACCATGATTCAAAACTTCCAAGAAGTTCCCTGTAGCTGATTTGGTCTTTATCGTAGATCACTCTGACGACTTCGGCGTGTCCGTTGATGTTGCGGTAACTCGGATCCAGAGTTGATGCTCCAGCGTAGCCAACACGTGTTTGCACTACTCCCTGCGTCCCTCCAAAATTAGAATCCGGTCCCCAAAAGCAACCCATGCCGAAAACCGTTTGACTAAGCTTCCCGATTTTCAATGCTTCTTCGATTGCTTCAGGGGTTGCAAATTCATAGCTTTCAACACCGTCTTCTTTATTCATTTTTAGATCCGACATATTTTTCACCTAACTTTCAAAAATTGAAGCCACTCCCATTCCTCACGCCGTGCAAACGACGATAAGACCACGTTTTCCAACACCAGCTTGATGAAGTATCTTTGCTAAAACTCCGCAGCATGTTTCTTGGTAACACAACTGCGGAAAATTGCTGTAATCATTGATCTTACTGCTTATTAAGTTATTAATAATTCTAAAAAACTCATTATTTCATTGAAGCTTCCAACCACCTGTCAAGGTCCTTGAACTTGGGGTTTCTCAGCTTCTTTGTCCCAACCACTATTGTCGGGAAATTCAGCTTTCCGTTCGAATAGAGGGAGCACAGTTCATCAGCAGCCGCGTCGTCTTCATGAACATCCAAAAAAACAAACTGGCTCCCTTTTTCTTGCAAGTACGAATGGTAAATCTTGGTTTTATGGCAGTCTTTATGACCGAACAGCTTAATCAACACGAACGGCTCCTTTTTTCAAAAGGTTCACTTTCATAAACCCCCTCGATTTAAAAATTATTCTACAAACTTCAATGACTCCGAGTTAATACAGAATCGGACCCCTGATGGCTCAGGACCGTCTGGAAAAGCGTGCCCCAGATGGGCTTCGCACACATTGCATAGCACTTCGATTCTGCGCCCGAAGGTCGTATCCAGTTCATATTGAATTACGTTGTCTGCGACTGGCTCAGAAAAACTCGGCCATCCCGTTCCCGAATCGAACTTTAGGTTCGAGTCAAAGAGTTCGGTGTCGCAGCCCACACAGGCGTACCTTCCAGCTTCATAAAATGAACAGAGTTCTCCGGTGTGCGCGCGTTCGGTGCCTTTCATCCGCATGACCCGAAATTGCGCTGGCGTCAGAATTTCTTTCCACTCTTCCTCGCTCTTTTCTACTTTTTTGGGAGGCGCGGGAGTGCCGTTATCCAGGTAGTTGTAAATGCTTTTCCAATTGAACATATATTTGCTCCTTTATTTTAGGGTTCACTCTTTAGCTATCAATCCACGAGAAGAAGTCTGTAGCACTACCAATGAATTCTCCATCCACAAAAACTTGCGGTACAGTTTGGAGATTTGTTCTTTCCTTCAACTCCAGGTAAGTCTTCGGATCGTCGTCTACGCGAATTTGTTTGAAATCGACCTTTTCAGCAGTTAGGTAATTCTTCACGCGTGCGCAAAATGGACAATGGTCTTTCGTATAAATAACAACATTCTTAAGTGCTTTCATTTTTTCCTCGTTCATTTGGTTCATGATTTAGTCTCTTTCAAAATGGCAAGAGTATCCGCTGGGATTCCTCTGCAAATAGTTTTGGTGATATGCCTCAGCGTCGTAGAATTCTGTTTCCAGGGTGACGGTCGTGACCACTTCATTCTCGAAGCGACCGATCTCATTGACCTCATCAATCACGTTTTCGATAATCGCTTTCTGTGCATCGTCACGATAGAACGCTGCCGAGCGATACGAAGTGCCAACATCATTTCCTTGGCGATTCTTCGTAGTCGGATCATGGATTTTGAAAAAGTAATGTAGAATCTCTTCGAGAGATATTTCGTCTTGGTCGTATTCCACGCGAACCGCTTCGGCGTGCCCCGTTTTCCCTGTTATAATATCGGCGTAGGTAGGATCATCAAAATCTCCGCCAGAGTAGCCCACCTTCGTTGACGTCACACCGTCCAGACTCCTAAGGAGGTCTTCGAGACCCCAAAAACACCCTCCGGCAACGATCACATAATCTAGTTTCATAAAGCCTCCTTAGTTTTCATCCACTTACTGATTAGACTGACTTTACAGCATGTAAAATAGATATAATATGTTCAATAGTTCGTATAACATGACCTATTGGACAGTTTACGTAGGAGCTATATATGGATGTTCTCAGTGAAATTTTAGATAAGGTAGAGCTTACTAGCAGCTACTGGTATAGAACCTCATTTGCGGGAGACTGGGGCATCAGCCTCCCGCAGGAAGAGAATCTAGCGAGATTTCACATCGTGACTCATGGCGAGTTTTGGTATGAGGTGCCAAAACTTAAACTTAAAGCATTGGCGGAGCAGGGCGATATTTTGATCTTTTTCAAAGGGATGGAGCACACCATGGCCAGTGCACCAAAAATCAAGGCCGAGCCTGCGGTCGAATTTAGAGCTAAAGCCAACCTCACCGAAGCTCAAGTTTTGGAATACGGTGATCAGAGCAAGCTCAAAGCCAACGTCGTTTGCGGACATTTTTGTTTTAATGGCGGACCCGATCATCCATTCTTAAATTCGCTGCCAAATGTCGTGCATATCAAGAGTGCTGATAACTCCCACTCGCCTTGGCTTGCCATGCTTTTAAGTATTATAGAGCAGGAAGCAAAATCAGGGCTTCCTGGAAGCAACACGTTAGTCAGAAAGCTGACCGAAATTATCTTCGTGCAAGCGTTAAGAATCCACATGTACAAATCCAATAAAAATGCTGGATTCTTCAAACTGATCGAAAATCCGCAACTCAGCAAAACCTTGGAAGCTATTCATCATAGTCTCGATAAAAAATGGGGTCTTGACGATCTCGCCGGGATTGCGGGGATGTCGCGTACGAACTACAGCGTCAAATTTAAGGAGCTGTCAGGCATGACACCTCTTGATTATTTAACCTATTGTCGGCTTGAAAAAGCAAAGCAGCTGCTTAAAGAATCCGGTAAGTCTGTTCCCGAAGTGAGTGAAGCCATTGGGTATCCGGCACATGAACACTTTCAAAAGTTGTTTAAGAAAAAAATTGGCAAAACTCCTAGCGCGTACAGAAAAGAAAATTCTGAAAAGGTGTAAAAATGAATATCTATAACTCTCCTGTTACCAAAATAGCTTTCTGGGTCATAGTCATTGGTGGTGCGGCTTGCCTGCTTATCCCTTTGTTTGCACCTCTTCTTCCGCTGCAATATTTGAAAGGTTATGGCGAAATAGGAGATGTTCTTGGAGGTATTTCAAGCCCATTTGTACAAATTCTGGGTTCAGTGCTTCTCTTTCTGGTGTTAAAAGCTCAGATTGACGCTAATGGCATCCTCCATCAGCAAATCGAAAAGGAATATACGAAGGAGCAACTGAGGCACGAGTTGAATCAGCTTCACGAACTTTATATGTTCGTCGAAAGAAACATTAAAAATTTTAGCTACGATCAGGAAAAGATGATTGATGGCAAGTCGCAAATGATCCTTTTGCATTCCCGGCGAGCGATTAAATGTTTCATTGAGGATCTAGAGAGCTTAGATGTTGATATTCACAAAGATGACGACATTTTAAGGTTCGACGGGGTTAAAGAAATTATGAGCATTTTGAACAGCGTTGACCTATATTTCGACAAAATCAAAGACAGCGAGATTGCACCTTATCATAAGAGTTTTTATAAAACGCTTATGCAGCACGAACTTCTCTTCAGCGTTTTTCCTTATCAAGATCTCGACAATCAAGCGTACCTAAAACAAGAGCATTGCCCAGAGTGTGGTGAATATCATGCAAATTATCCGCCACTGATTTATGACCGGTTACAGAAAATTAAAAAAAGTTTCTCCTGATGTATTATGGATATTTATTCGGTATCGGTCCTACCAAAAAGCTATTTGTAGTATCTCGAGTACGTGCTGTGGTGTAGTAATTCCAATCTTAGAAAACTCAAAGCTTATTCTGAAACTATCGGAATTGTCGGTTGGGTGAGACTTAGTCGCCCCGTAAAGCCTTATCGGGGCGGCAAAGATAACTTTTTATATCACTGCTATTGATGACGTCCTTTGTTTACTAAAGTTGTAAGCCCTTATTCTTTGTTTTAGACCTTCAACCACTCCGGGCTTGTCACTAGGAGAGTCCCCTTGGCTAACCTTAGCCGTCAGATCGTATTCAGCGATTTCTAGCCGGTCCCCCTGAATCATTTTACGCCAACCGTTCCACAACTTAGGGTCAAGCTCTTCGGTACGCCAACCATCGGTCGGTTCGCTCCGACTCGCTAAAGCCAGATCCCTGATTTGGTTCTGGAGCGTTAGATCGTCAATCATTGTTCAGCGCCGTACAAAAATGCTATTTTGTTCATACTCAATGCGTTTGTGGGTTTGGTTTGTTTGGCGACTGATCTGATCGCGCAAACTGCATTGAGTTCCCTTACCTGAGTGATCTACTATTTCGCACAGTTATTTAGCTTTATCGTAACGCTCAAGAAATTGGGCTTAATGCCGAATACAATAAAATAAAACAGCCAACCCTTGAGGCTCTTATGCGCCAGAATTTACCAGTGACGGGTCGAAACTTAGAACTCCCAAAAGATACCAATATTCTTTCGACTACCTCCCCTCAAAGCCATATCACGCACGGCGGCCGCAAAAACTGAGTGCAACACCTGACCTTTCCGGTACGGTGCTGCCACTATGTCCTATCACGAACTCAGTATCCCCGAACGTGCGACCCTTCAACTCGGCCTTGCCCAAGGTTTCAGCCAGCGGCGAATTGCCCGGATGCTCGGCCGCTCCCCCTCGACCATCAGCCGGGAGCTGCGCCGCAACCGGGCCCCTGGCACCCGCTACCAGGCCTGTGCTGCCCAGCAGCAGATGCAGGTCCGCCGCCAGGTCTGCAGGCCTCAGTGCAAGCTGCTGCCGGGCAGTGAGCGCTTCGAGCTGGTCGTCCATATGCTGCGTGAGGGTTTGTCTCCCGAGCAGATTGCCGGCAAGCTGCGCAGCATGAACATACCCAGCCTCAGAGAGGCCTACGTCTGCCGCGAGACGATCTATAACGCGATCTACGCCCTGCCGGTCGGTGGCCTGCGCAAGGAGCTGATCATCTGCCTGCGCCAGGGCAAGACGAGTCGCAGGCCGCGCTCTGGCGGCGTCGATCGGCGCGGCCAGATCCCTGAAATGCTCAGCATCCACGTGCGCCCGCCGGAGGTCGAAGACCGGCTGATGCCAGGCCATTGGGAGGGCGACCTGATCAAGGGCAAGGCCAATGCCTCGGCGGTGGGCACCTTGGTGGAGCGTACCAGCGGCTACCTGATGCTGATCAAGATGGCCGACGCGACGGCGACCTCGGCGCTGGAGGGCTTCAGTGCGGCGCTCAATGGCATGCCGCTGGCGGTGCGCAAGAGCATGACCTACGACCAGGGCCGGGAGATGGCGCGGCACGCCGAGATCACCCAGCGGACCGGGGTGGCGATCTACTTCTGCGACCCGCACAGCCCCTGGCAACGCGGCAGCAATGAGAACATCAATGGACTGATCCGCCAGTACCTGCCCAAGGGCACGGACTTGTCGGTGCATAGTCAGGAAGCCCTGGACGCCATCGCTTTGCAACTGAATATGCGACCGCGCAAACGCTTCGACTTCAAATGCCCGATCGAGGTGATGGGCGAAGTGATGCAAGAAGCCGTGGTGATGCGGCATGATGCTCCCGCTTCAATTCAATAACCGTGTTGCACTCAGATCCTGCAACCAGCTATTATGATGGACACACCAAATAACTCACTGCATGAGGCAACCCATGAAAAAGCAATTAAAAATAATTCTGCTCGCGTCCCACCTGGCTCTGTTTGGCGCGGGAGTTGGGCTAGGGATCTATATACTTCCGATTTTGACAGCACAAGAAAACGCCACCATCGCCGAAATTGAAGAAGTGCAAAAGGTGGCAAAGTATAGCGGAGAGTTCAAGAAAGATCAGAAAGGCAGCGACGCCCTTCACTGGGCGAATGGACAACTTTTTGTTACGGATAACGAAATTGTATTTAAAGGTGATGTAGCACCTGGTCCAGACTACAAAATTTACCTGACAAAGAAACAAGCCACCGACAAAGAATCGTTTTTGGACATAAAGAAAGAAGCAATTCTGATTGGCGAATTGAAAAACTTCGGGAATTTCAAGAAAACCATTCCTGCAAGCGTCAACGTCAACGAGTTTACAACGGTCCAAATATGGTGCGAGCATTTCTCTAAGTTCATCGGCTCCGCAAAATATCAGTAAACAAGCTTAAACTTGGATCTTGCCTGTTCACGAATAACATGCGCCTCATGCCAATGGAAATTAAAGTCTTGCCGGGCATGAGGCCTCCCCTCCACGTCTAGATTCTTGAAGTCAAAATTGACCTCAACCGACCCTCAGACACTGACTACGATGCCTGCATACCCTGAAGCGGTTCACCAGATGGGCTTGCGACAGAGATAAGTACGCGCCAACCTCAGATGCCGCTAAGGCTCTATACGCCGCCTTATCGGAATGGGTGGAATTTTGCGCGCGAGCGTCTAATGTTATCCAAGAGCGAGGGCTCTGATTAGTCCCGTCTCCCATGAAGATTCGCAGACTAAGACCCCTATTAAATCTGTAACATTTCGCTAGTTGGGGTCGTCTCAGAATTCGGAAAATAAAGCACGCTAAGGCGTAGTCACCCCGTGACTCCCCCGCGCCGATGCAGCGAGCTTCGTTCCGTCTTGCAGTGACGCAATCAGCGGGCAGGAAACGTTCCCTTTCCGCGCATGGCAGGCGCACACCAGTTCAGACAGCACGGCCTCCATGCGTGCCAAGTCGGCCATCTTCTCGCGCACATCCTTGAGCTTGTGCTCGGCCAGGCCGCTGGCTTCCTCGCAATGGGTGCCATCCTCCAGCCGCAGTAGCTCGGCGATTTCGTCCAGGCTAAAGCCCAGCCGCTGGGCCGATTTCACGAACCGCACTCGTGTTACATCCGCCTCGCCATAGCGGCGAATGCTGCCATAGGGCTTGTCTGGCTCCGGCAGCAGGCCCTTGCGCTGGTAGAACCGGATGGTCTCCACATTGACCCCGGCCGCCTTGGCAAAAACGCCAATGGTCAGATTCTCAAAATTAATTTGCATATCGCTTGACTCCGTACATAACTACGGAAGTAAGCTTAAGCTATCCAAACCAAATTTGAAAGGACAAGCGTATGTCTGAACCACAAAAGTCTGAACCACAAAAGTCTGAACCACAAAAGTCTGAACCACAAAACGGGCGCGGCGCGCTCTTCGCCGGTGGGCTGGCCGCCATTCTTGCGTCGGCCTGCTGCCTGGGGCCGCTGGTTTTGATCGCCTTGGGGTTCAGCGGGGCATGGATCGGCAACCTGACGGTGCTGGAACCCTATCGCCCGATCTTCATCGGCGCAGCGCTGGTCGCGCTGTTTTTCGCCTGGCGGCGCATCTACCGCCCGGCGCAAGCCTGCAAACCGGGTGAGGTCTGCGCGATTCCCCAAGTGCGAGCTACTTACAAGCTCATTTTCTGGATCGTGGCCGCGCTGGTCCTGGTCTCGCTCGGATTTCCCTACGTCATGCCATTTTTCTATTAATCACAGGAGTTCATCATGAAAAAACTGTTTGCCGCCCTCGCCCTCGCTGCCGTTGTTGCCCCCGTGTGGGCCGCCACCCAGACCGTCACGCTGTCCGTGCCTGGCATGACCTGCGCCTCTTGCCCGATCACTGTCAAGCACGCGCTTTCCAAGGTTGAGGGCGTGAGCAAGACCGACGTAAGTTTCGACAAGCGCCAGGCCGTCGTCACCTTCGACGATGCCAAGACCAACGTCCAGAAGTTGACCAAGGCGACCGAGGACGCGGGCTATCCGTCCAGCCTCAAACGCTGATCCGTTAACCGAACTCGGGAGCGACACATGGGACTCATCACGCGCATCGCTGGCAAAACCGGCGCGCTCGGCAGCGTCGTTTCCGCGATGGGCTGCGCCGCCTGTTTTCCTGCCATCGCCAGCTTTGGCGCGGCCATCGGACTGGGCTTCTTGAGCCAGTACGAGGGGCTATTCATTGGCATCCTGCTGCCGATGTTCGCCGGCATCGCGTTACTCGCCAATGCTATCGCTTGGCTCAATCATCGACAGTGGCGACGCACGGCGCTCGGCACGATAGGCCCGATCTTGGTACTGGCAGCGGTGTTTTTAATGCGGGCTTACGGCTGGCAGAGCGGTGGACTGCTCTATGTCGGCCTGGCCTTGATGGTTGGGGTGTCGGTCTGGGATTTCATCTCGCCAGCACATCGCCGCTGCGGGCCGGACAGCTGTGAATTGCCAGAACAACGTGGCTGACGGCAACAGCCGTAGCCACCACAGAAAAGGAAAAATACATGACCACCCTGAAAATCACCGGGATGACCTGCGACTCGTGCGCGGCTCACGTCAAGGAAGCCTTGGAGAAAGTGCCCGGCGTGCAATCGGCGCTGGTGTCCTATCCGAAGGGCACAGCGCAACTCGCCATTGAGGCGGGCACGTCATCGGATGCGCTGACTACCGCCGTGGCCGGACTGGGCTACGAGGCAACGCTTGCCGATGCGCCACCGACGGACAACCGCGCCGGCCTGCTCGACAAGATGCGCGGCTGGATAGGGGCCGCTGATAAGCCCAGTGGCAACGAACGCCCGTTGCAGGTCGTCGTCATTGGTAGCGGTGGAGCCGCGATGGCGGCAGCACTGAAGGCCGTCGAGCAAGGCGCGCAGGTCACGCTGATTGAGCGCGGCACCATCGGCGGCACCTGCGTCAACGTCGGTTGTGTGCCGTCCAAGATCATGATCCGCGCCGCCCACATCGCCCATCTGCGCCGGGAAAGCCCATTCGACGGCGGCATGCCACCCACACCGCCGACGATCTTGCGCGAGCGGCTGCTGGCCCAGCAGCAGGCCCGTGTCGAAGAACTCCGTCATGCCAAGTACGAAGGCATCCTGGACGGCAATTCAGCCATCACCGTTCTGCACGGTGAAGCGCGTTTCAAGGACGACCAGAGCCTTATCGTTAGTTTGAACGAGGGTGGCGAGCGCGTCGTGATGTTCGACCGCTGCCTGGTCGCCACGGGTGCCAGCCCGGCGGTCCCGCCGATTCCGGGCTTGAAAGAGTCACCCTACTGGACTTCCACCGAGGCCCTGGCGAGCGACACCATTCCCGAACGCCTTGCCGTAATCGGCTCGTCGGTGGTGGCGCTGGAGCTGGCGCAAGCCTTTGCCCGGCTGGGCAGCAAGGTCACGGCCCTGGCGCGCAATACCTTGTTCTTCCGTGAAGACCCGGCCATCGGCGAGGCGGTGACAGCCGCTTTCCGTGCCGAGGGCATCGAGGTGCTGGAGCACACGCAAGCCAGCCAGGTCGCCCATATGGACGGTGAATTCGTGCTGACCACCACGCACGGTGAATTGCGCGCCGACAAGCTGCTGGTCGCCACCGGCCGGACACCGAACACGCGCAGCCTGGCATTGGAAGCGGCGGGGGTAGCCGTCAATGCGCAGGGGGCCATCGTCATCGACAAGGGCATGCGCACCAGTAGCCCGAACATCTACGCGGCCGGCGACTGCACCGACCAGCCGCAGTTCGTCTATGTGGCGGCAGCGGCCGGCACTCGTGCGGCGATCAACATGACTGGCGGCGATGCGGCCCTGGACCTGACCGCAATGCCGGCCGTGGTGTTCACCGACCCGCAGGTCGCCACCGTGGGCTACAGCGAGGCGGAAGCACATCACGACGGGATCGAGACCGACAGTCGCCTGCTAACACTGGATAACGTGCCGCGTGCGCTTGCCAACTTCGACACACGCGGCTTCATCAAGCTGGTCATCGAGGAAGGTAGCGGACGGCTCATCGGCGTGCAAGCGGTGGCCCCGGAAGCGGGTGAACTGATCCAGACGGCGGTGCTCGCCATTCGCAACCGTATGACCGTGCAGGAACTGGCCGACCAATTGTTCCCCTACCTGACCATGGTCGAAGGGCTGAAGCTCGCGGCGCAGACCTTCAGCAAGGACGTGAAGCAGCTTTCGTGCTGCGCCGGATGAGGAAAAGGAGGTGTTCAATGAGCGCCTACACAGTGTCCCGGCTGGCCCTTGATGCCGGGGTGAGCGTGCATATCGTGCGCGACTACCTGCTGCGCGGATTGCTACGGCCGGTCGCGTACACCACGGGCGGCTACGGCTTGTTCGATGACACCGCGTTGCAACGGCTGCGCTTTGTACGGGCTGCCTTCGAAGCGGGTATCGGCCTGGACGCACTGGCGCGGCTGTGCCGGGCGCTGGATGCTGCGGACGGTGACGGTGCGTCTGCGCAGCTTGCCGTGTTGCGGCAACTCGTCGAGCGTCGGCGCGAGGCCCTGGCCAGCCTCGAAATGCAACTGGCCGCCATGCCAACCGAACCGGCACAGCACGCGGAGAGTCTGCCATGAACAGCCCAGAGCACTTGCCGTCTGAGACGCACAAACCGATCACCGGCTACTTGTGGGGCGCGCTGGCCGTGCTCACCTGTCCCTGCCATTTGCCGATTCTCGCCATTGTGCTAGCCGGCACGACGGCCGGCGCGTTCATCGGGGAGCACTGGGGTATTGCAGCCCTCACGCTGACCGGCTTGTTTGTCCTGTCTGTGACGCGGCTGCTGCGGGCCTTCAAGGGAAGATCATGACCGCTTCCCAGCCAGCCGAGAGTGGGCAGCTTTGAGCTTCGCTACCAATCTGGAGGAGTACCACCATGAACGCAAACGCCCCGAACACTGCCAGTTGCACCACCTGCTGCGTATGCTGCAAAGAAATTCCGCTCGATGCCGCCTTCACCCCGGAAGGCGCGGAATACGTCGAACATTTCTGCGGGCTGGATTGCTATGAACGCTTCCAGGCACGCGCCAAGGCCGCGACAGAATCTGACATTGCGCCTGTCCCTGGCGGTTCGCAGCCGTCAGATTGAGGCATGCCCTAACTGGGCGTCAGGCCGGAACCTTGGGCAGTGTCAGAATAGGGCCGATTCCAGCATTTTCTGACGACTCGCCTGCAACCTCTAGGGCCTCAACCTGACAGGCCGCACGCTTAGCGTACGATTTTGTCCGTTTTCTCTATCGTCCCCTATTAGTAAAAAACTAGAGTTGATGAATATTAAAACGGCCTACGACCTAGCACAAATGCCTGCAGGGCATGCTCGTAAGCAATTTAGCATTGAAATCGAGCGTACGGTTCGTGAGCTAAATGGCATCGAGTGCAAACAATGGGATCAGGCAAGAGCCGATAAACAGCAGATATTTTCAACTCGTTCAGTTGGTGAGCGGATAACCGATTTTAACTCTTTACTGCAGGCATTGAGTAAGCATGTTGGAATTGCAGCAGCGAAGGCAAGGGCACAGGGATCTAGTTGCAAATCAATGCTACTGTTCGCCAGTAATTCGCCTTTTGATGATCAACCTAAAAGCTTTAAAACGCTGATCCATTTCCCATGTGCGACAAATAGCACGGTCGAAATGACGCAGGCTGTCTCAGCGGCTGCACCCAAATTATTCAGAGAAGGTGTACGTTACTACAAAATCGGAGTTGGGCTCATCAACCTCGTTTGTGACAAGCGTCAGCAATTCGACTTATTTAATGCGCCAAAAGCTAATCCTGCTTTGATGCAAGCGCTTGATGGCATTAACTTTAGGTATGGCCGTGATACGCTGTTCTTAGCTGCACAGGGAATCGAACAAAAGTGGGCTATGCGGCGAGAACTGCTTAGCCCTCAGTACACAACCAAGTGGGACTGTTTGCCTATGATAAAATGCTAATTTTGACCCTTTTCAATTTATCTGTGGCCGAAGTTGTAATGTTCGGTCCTGTTGGGTTGACCATATTTTGGTATTGCTCCACATTGTATTCAGGATCATTTGCGATTTGACTGGAGGAACTAAATGAAGAATTCGAAATTCAATACATTGCTCTCAAAATGTGATCCAACGGCCCCAATACCTAATGATTTAGCAGAATTGCTTGATGCCCCCTCTGTTGGAAAAGAGGTCATTCCTTATAGTGTAGAGAAATCAATAAGTTCTGAAGAAGAGTATCGAGCTGCTTTAAAGCGAATTGACGAACTGTTTGATGCATTGCCTAATACCGCCGAAGGTGACGAACTTGAAAAATGGATTTCGTTGATTGAATCATATGAAAATGACCACTTCCCAATGTAAATCAATATTGCCCCAAAGCGTGCCAGAGAAACTTTTTGCCGTCATTACAGAATTTCATCAGTTGACCAAATTTTTGTAATGTTACAACGCCTAGATTAGTTAGCAGCGTAAGTGTTGTAGTTTTTGCACTTAATTCTTCTTGGAAGTTCACGTTATTCATACAGCGAACCTATCTCTGACGCTTACGACAAATTCACCAGTTCTCGCAACGCATACACGATCTTTGATGACGAATCCCTCAACCCAATGATCACCAGTGTAGGAGGTGGATTCTGTTCGATAAATTTCGTCTGCAGACGTGTTTGATTGAGTAGATATTTCCCCCCTAAGCTGCCCTACATTTGCCGCCTCTTGACCTGTGTTTACTACCTGCCAATAAACGTCGAACGGTGCAGGAACATTAGTCTTAAGTTTGAACTTTAACTCCTTTCCTTTGAGTAAAGGCTGTCCAGACTGAAACTCTTTCCAATATATGTTGGATTTATAACTTGCTTTTATATTCGCTGAATATATGTTTGCAACAATAGGGTATCGAAGTTGTTCCTTATGGGGCACATTAAAGCTTAGTGCAGGTAGATTTGTTGGTTTGTATACATCAACAAGTGACTTAGTTAACTTATCTTCCTCGATAAAGGTATCAATATTGATGAAATCGTCTCTGAGCCAATCCACCCATCGGAAAAAAGCTTTTGCTCTTGCGTTATCATCCTCATGCCATCGGTCAGCGAAGTTTTCTCCCGGATTAGCAGGGTTGGGGATAAGCCACTTCCCATCAGATGTGCGAGTTATCAATGTGTAGGTATTTCTTGCGTAGTAATCATTAAAAACAAAGCTATTGCTTAATTGATGAGAGTGCTGGTTTAAAGATGATATTAGATTTCTCAACGTGTCATAGATAGTTGCTTCATTGTTATAACTATTGGCAGCTAATACAGTAATGATCATTGAGATTGGTTTGAAGGTTTCAATATCTGATTGTGAAAACCTTACGTCACGGTGTCTCTTTAATAGCTGAATGGCCCTCTGCAACGGCGTTTTAACGTGGATATTTGGAACATCGTCAATCGAATTGTACAACTGTCTTTGATTGTTGAAGATGCGTTGTTTCTGAGTTAATTTTGCTTGTTCAAATACAGTGCCATTTCTTTCGTAAAACCATGCAGCAAATCCTTTCGGGTTGCTCGTTGTCCAAGAGTAGCTGTTTTCTTGATCTTTATTTGTAGCTGCAATTGATTGAGGTCGGGCTAATAAACTGTTTTCTACAACAGAAGGGAGTATATCCATATGGAATCCAACCCCATCATCTTCAGCATAGTTAAGAGTCCAGCAGCGCTTTCCTTCATCATCTAACAATCGGGAATAAGTGCCATTCTCTTTAATCCGTTCCCCAACCTGATTTTTTACAGTGGAGGCTAGTACAGCCTGTTTTGAATGCCCCAAGTTGCAGACCAAATCAATGTCATAATCTGCATCTTTACTATTTTTGAATGGGCGGATTTCTGTTCCAAGCTTAAAAGAGCCTTGAAGGTATACCTCTGGGACACGAAATGTTCCAGGATAGTTACCTTGCTCTAGGTGCGTTTTCATTGAATTAAAGCGATCAATCGCTTGCTTATATTTAGTCGGTGAAATATCCAACTTTTTCGCCGCTGTTAATAGGGCCTCTTCCCTAGAAACTATTTGAGTCACGATACATTTCCTCCTAAGACAAAGTTGCTAATCTCTTTACTTCCATATGTAAAATTCTTGTCGGCTAAACTGATCAAATTATCGATTTCAGAAACGTCATCGAGTGGCAGATCAGTATCTGACTCAAAATCAATTCTTAATATTTGCTCAGGCTTCAAATGAAGCTTTAGATAATTCAACGCGCTTTGGCTCTGAAGCGATAGCATGAAACTTATAAATTCTTTATGCCTCCAGCCCGTTGCAAGACCCCAGTCTCCCTTGTGCTTTAAACCATAGGCGACTTTGGAATGACCGGTGCCGATGGATACCACTTGTATATCATCGTAATTTATCCCCAGTCGTTTTTGGGCATCGATAACAGCCACTAATGCTGGGTTGTTTGCCCACAGACCACCATCTGATAACAAGTACTCATCAACTTTATGAGGGTCAAAATATGTTGGGGCTGAGCAAGATGCTAGAACAGCATCTCTGACTTTGACCAACCTATCGCGATTAAACGTTGGGTCATAAGCCGATTTAAATACATGAACTCCGCCGTTACCAACATCCGTTGCAGGTAGAATCAGAGGCTTGGCAATTTGCCCAAGCGTACTATCGTTGAAAACACCTTTAAGAACTTTATATAAACTGCCACAGTCATAGACGCTTTCAAGCAACGGTTGCGTAATGTTTCGAAGCTTCTTAAAAGGTATTCTCGACTTTTTCTTTTTGAAAATATCTTCGCCATGTTCTTTGTACATGTTAACTATTTCGGTTGCGCGGATGTCGCAGGCAACACCAGCCGCTATTATGGAACCCGTACTAGTGCCAGCTATCATGTCGAATGACTCTAAGAGATTGATTCCGAGTTTTTCTTCGAAACATTTAAGTATGTGCGCAGGGTAAACCCCTCGTATTCCACCGCCATCAATGCTTAAAATCTTAAAAGTCATATGTATCCTTACTCCTCTGTAAACCGCCAGTTGACCAAATTTTAGTAATGCTACAGAGTGGCTCTTCTAACGATGGCTACTCATTGAGGTATTGATAGATTAACTTTTCCGTTTACTTGAGTTATCGACAGTTTAGACCTCATTTCGTCACCATCGAAGTCATATACAAGAAGTGCTGGCTGATAGAGATCAAAGGCTTGACCTATGAATACACAAGCAGCGTTAGATGCACAGATGAGCAAGTGAACACGCTTCACAGAAAATTGGTCATGAAGTTTTTGCAGTATTGCATGAAGTTCACTTTTTAATTCTAACCCGTTTTCCGGATGCGGGATCGCCGCATTACCCATTTGCTTGGCTACGATTTCAATCTCAGGATAACCGAGAGCTGTTGCAGTCTTTTTCATTACTTCAGGATATTGAGTTAATGCTATAGAGATCGTGACTTCTGATGATTTTCCTATTTCGCTCTTCCAGTTCACCTTGTAAGGTGTTTCTGAGCGAGAATCCTGAGGCCAAACCCAGCAGTTTCCATCTCGGTATCTGAGCATTGGCGTGATTTCAGATTTATTTCCTAGACACGCTCCTAATCCGATCAAAGCAGGCATTGGCCCAAATGCGAATAGCGCCGCTCGATATCCATAATTTTTTGTTTGATTAACTATGGTTTCTGCTTCCTCTGTAACAATTTCATCCATTTCTTTGGTAAACCGTTCAGGTTTGGTTCTGTATCGGCGTTCATTGTCACTAAGATTATTCAATGCTCCTCTCATGCGAGTTCTTAACCTAGATAAGCTTCCTGCAATGTCTCTTGATTCAGGGGGAGAAACAACATGGCCTCCTACCGGCCAAAGAACTGAAAATACAGGAATAGGCTGGAAACTCAGTCCTTCAAGTAATTTCTCAGTATTAATTAAAAACTCGGTTCGCATTTGAGTAAGTCTGGATGCAGGGTAATCAGCACACGCAACTCGATCTATTAATCGGTGGTGTTTGTCGCATAGAAGCAAGATATTAGCTGGCTCATTAGAAAGTTCTTCGGATAGATAAGGTATACCCCTTGGGCCACTCTCGGATGACGCAACATTGTGAGCCAAGTATGAATAGTTACCAGATGTCCCCGTCAGATCATCAATATCCAATCTATCCCCGCAGCCTTCAAACATACAATAGCCATGACTATCACGCATCACTTGATTAATTGTGGACTGTGTGAAATCTTTACCACGACCTTTATTAAATCGCTGTTCGATATTCCTAGAGATATAGTCGATAACGTCATTGACTGGCAAGACTCTAGATTGGCTAACACAGGAATTCCATATTTTAAATAGCGACTCTATTGTTCCATATTCGTTTTGAGATATGTTGCGACCCTGGAGGTGGCGAACCTCAAGACTATCCCCACAATCCATCAATGTTAGAGCATCCTTAAGCTCCGCATCAATTACGTTAAGCCGAAAACTGGCTCGGAACTCATGTGAATACAATATATATATCTGGTTTTTTACACGCTCATCGGTAAGTAATCCAACATGCTCCCACACAAAAAAAGTCTTAATGCCCAATAGAAACTCTGCGAGCTTGTCAATTGACTCTATGGGATAAAAACATGCTTGATGAAAATGTAGCCTCTCGTCAGTCATCGATTTGTTCCTTAAAAATTCGTTTAAATGACCCGTTAATTTCCCGAAAGATACAGACGTCTTTCTGACCAACAATTACAAAGACTAATTCTCTGTCAGGGTTACGTTTTATGCATTTCTTCCAATCTGCAATATCTATATACGATGGGGTGGGTGTTGGTTCAGGATGTGTGTGCCATGTACCCAAGTAGCCTAGTTTGCCATGCGAACTTTCGTAATAAGAATTAACTGATTTCTGGTGATGAGGAGCACGCATATTAAAGTTAACTCTGGTGGCAGAATCTTCTTTCTGAGGGGTAGTACAGTGTTCTAGCCAAAATTCATTAGCGTCAGCGGACTGAGAACCAATTAATGCTCCAAAAGCTTCACTTCTATCACGTGACATCTGCCTGTAAGAATACCAAACGTCAATTAGTTCTTCGGAAAGGTAAATTTTCGTATCTTTGATGCCCGTATCTTGCTCAATGAGTGCAGACATCACAGTCCTCATCAACCAAAGGTAAGTATTCAAGCGAACTGCTGAAATTGTAGTAACGATGAGTCAGCCTGATGCCCTCCGCCATTGCATCTTCATCTAAGCCCTTCCAACTGACTTTACATGACTTTGCTTGTTTGCCTTCCAAATACCGAATGGCCAAATTTGCTGCCATTACAGCTGTTTGAGCCGAACTTGCTGCGCCATATGAAATAAATTGTTCCCCACAGCCAGCGATATTTTTCATGGTTACCTGATTGGGTTCGATAAAATTCATATTTGACACAAGCCCTCTTACACCTGTTTCTTGGCAAACGTAAGAGCACAATAAACATCCCTCTGAACTAGGGATATCTAATGTTGCGTGGCCGCCAACGCCAAAACCTTCCAACCAACTGTTCATGACAGCAACTTTTGAGTTGTTATCCAAAAGGTATTGTTTAAACAACCGTTCCTGGGTCGGATTGCCTATAGCAATGACAATCAGGTCAAAATCATTCATACGGCTACTGCGAGCAAACTCCATCAGTTTATCTAATTTCCATTGTGCACAAGACCAGGGGAATTGTCGTTGAAGAGCGACACTTAGGGCTGCGGTTTTAGGTGCTCCTACCCAATGCTGTTCTAAAACATGGCGATACAGATTATTGATTTCGTATACATCAGGATCTACTAACGTAAGATGCCTGACTCCGGCAGCAGATAACTTATGCGCAATTTCACAGCCTACTGAGCCAACACCTATCACTGCTACCTTTTTGTCTGCTAACGACAGAATGCCTCCACCACGTTCCACAGTATTCTCTTGATTGAATAGCCGTATTGGTAAAGCTTCCAATTTCCAGTTTTTCAGCTTTTCATCTGATAGTGGTAGCGCATTTTTGGTTTTACCGCTAAGTTTCAGTGCGAACCAAGTACGTTCATCATTAACAGTTTTGGCAGTAAACACGAGCCAATAAGCAGTTTCACGCCATTGACCGTATTTTTGTTGTAAATCACTTCTAACCTTTACCGGTAGCGAAGATATTGTATTTAAATACCATTCATCGAGAGCATCTGAATGTTTAGGTGCAGGAGTAAGTGTCTCGATTGGAATAACAACCGCTTTTCCTGCTATGCGTCGATTACCCTTATCTATAGATAATTGAATATCACTGATAACCGAAAGCGAATCGTCAGCCGGATGAACCATATAGTGGCTTTCGATGCCAAATTGCTTGCCACCTACTGGCCTATATACCGATAATGTTTGTAGAACCGGCCTTGCGATATTTGCCAGTAGGGGTTTAAAGCTATCTGGAGCACAGATTCGCAACCATTCACTGGAGAACTCACGAAGCAATTCACTATGGTTCCAATCTGGATTCGTTATGCATTTCTCTAACAACAAGATATGCCTCCGAAGCGATTCTTCTACGACTAATAGTGGTTGTTCGAAATTTACTGACAGTGACTCTGGAGCATTAACACAAACAGTGCCAATCTGAATCCCTGCATATTCATGAACAGAGACATGAGCCAACCTGCCAATGGAATCAGGGTTAATTAAGAAAAATTCGGGCAGGCGGTAGTAGGGAGGATCTGCTACCAGCATTAATTGTATACCATGATTAAGGATCGTTGTTTCCACTACGATCCTCTCACCTCCAGCTACTTCACTGGTTGTGCAGTTGAAGCCCTGGTTGATAAGGTGCTGTTTTATTTCGCTTAGCACACTATGCCCCCTGTGACGTTCCAACTACCCCAGCGCTACTGTAAGCCACTTTTTTGGCATTACTGTCTTGCTCCTTTTCTGGTACTTCAAAGTCACCACCGAACAGTCCTTGCAAGATTTCACATTGTTTACGCAAAGAATCTTCGTTTAATGCTTGATCGAGTTTAGTCAACATTGCATTTAGCTTGTTATAGAGCTGTGTTCCTGTGTCAATACTACTGTTTTCAAAAACATTTCTGTATGGTTGAACCGGTAACCGCACATCGATTTTGTACTTACCATCATCAACCCACTGG
This sequence comes from Shewanella sp. ANA-3, assembly GCF_000203935.1. Classification (GTDB taxonomy): domain Bacteria; phylum Pseudomonadota; class Gammaproteobacteria; order Enterobacterales; family Shewanellaceae; genus Shewanella. The sequence continues at coordinate 240,972 of NC_008573.1, forward strand.
AAATAATTGGCATTCAAAATTGCTGAAACAGTGTCGCGTAGCGATTGCAAGTCACTGAGTTTACCGTCATTGCTGATAGATGGACTGAACTTATCTTTCAACATTAGTGTGAGTCCAATTGAAAACACTTTTTTGCCTACATTTTGGCCGAATTTTTCATCTCTCCAGCGTTTTACGTATCTGACCAAACGTTTGACCTGTCTGATTTTCAGGTCTGCAGAGCCGATGTATTGGCTGCTATCATTAATATGTTCTATCAGTTTTTTTGGCTCTGCAGGAGACCACACACGGTTTTCTACATTTGAGTTCAACTTACCGACTGCCAGTTCATACTGCTGACCTAGTTTCCGGTATATGACTATGTCGATATGTAGGTTTAAATTCATGTAGTCAGCAGTGACACAAGGCTTTTTTATTCTTGCGTTTTTAAAACCACGCTTTTCCAAAACTTTTAGAACAAGTTTTTTAACTTCAACCGGATCATCAGGAGCATTATCTGCATCAATAACAACTGCTCTATCGATATCAAAGTCAGCCACTGGGTGCTTTATGCCTGTATGCGTGCTTAAAGAACCTTGAATAAACGTTTCAATTATTGGATAACCTGCGTTTTTAAATTCATCCCTTAAATCATCCAGGATACTAGAGTCCTTCGACCTGGCTTCCCGGTAAGTATCATCCTCTCGTCCTAATTTAATTTTGTCGTGAAATTTTGAGAATTGGTTTTGTAAAGACATAGTTAGCTACCTCTTATAAATTTGTTCACTGCAAATCTCTCTAAGACAAACTCACAGGTGAACAAGGTCTGCACCTACACCTATGTCGCTCTCGCTGGTTATTAACAGAAGTTAATTTATTAACCATCGTTTACAAACATACGCCTTCTAGCTAAATAGATCAACTGCTGTTAATATAAAAATTAACGGAGGGTTATTTTATGGCTGACAAACTTCAGCAAGCCGCACTTATCAGCAAAAACATAAAGCACATGCGAGAATTACTTGGCTGGACACAGGCAAGGCTCGCTAGCGAAGCTGGGATAACAGCGGCAGCACTGAGCATGATCGAAAAGGACGAAGGCCGAATGCCAACTATTGTTGTGCTGAGGAAAATCGCTTCGGCATTGGGTGTTAAACCTTATGAAATAACAGGAGAAGATGCACCAGAAGATTCTGGAGATAAAACGATTGAGTTCTACCGAAAATGGGGAGAACTTGATAAGCTGCCAGAACAGGATCAGCGTATATTGCGAGAAATGATGGAACGCTTCACCAAGAAGTAAGGAGTTGGTATGGAAGAACAAAAAGGAGCAATGGAGGCCGAATCTTTACTTGAAGATCTGGGTTTTGATCAGTTACCGATCAAAGTAATTCAATTTATTAATGCCGTTTCAGACGAAAGCTTTCCTATCAGAATGGAATTCCATGCATTTGTATCCGATCAGTTTTTAGGTAAGGCAATCGGTAGTCAAGATGGGGCTGGAATTATTATTAATAGCAATATTCCAGATTCTCGGCGGCTAAATTTCACTGCGGCACATGAAGCAGGCCACGTTTGTATGCACATAATGCAAGGCTCCTCTCAAGATTTTGCGTGTGGCAACTCTGAGCTTGGAGATTATTTTAAAGATCCGCTCGAACGCCAAGCTAATGGCTTTGCATCTGGGCTACTAATGCCAAAGCGATTGGTTAAGTCTTTGACTGATGGCGACGTAAACTGGCATAACATCAAACAAATATCCGATCTATGCGACACCTCTTTGGAGGCTGTTTTTAGAAGACTATCATGGCTTGAGAAAGCGCCTGTGGCGATGGTAATCCACCAAAACAAGCAATTTAAGCGTTTTGTTCCTACAAAGCATTTTAATTTTTATATAAACCAAACTAACCTATCCTCAGAGCAATTGGATTCTTGTACAAATGTCAGCCAAGAGGCATTTCCTAGTGACTTTGACGTTGTAGACCCGATAGATTGGGTTACACCAGAGCGAGATGGCATGAAGTTACTGGAGTTATATGCAAGCTCAATTGTACTCAAAGACGGGTTTATTTATACATTACTTAGTTACGATGATGACTGCCTGGAAGAAGTTGACATCTAATTTTTGCGGTTTGCAAACCTAATAGGCCAGTTACATAGTCATAGCAACAAACTTGGTTTTCTCTGAGTCGTAAACGACTGTAAGGTTAAAATTTCAATACGGTACATAGTATTGATTGGGATCTCAAAGATACCCATTTAGGAGTTTGTTTTTCTATTACTTTAAGAGGGTATTATCCCCATAGAAATTTTTATCTGAAATTGACGAATTAGAGTTAAGACTTTAACTCAGAATTGTCCCAAAGTGATTTTGCTAAGGTTTAATAGACATTCGTAGTAAAATTACAGTTTCTCACTTTAGTTATTTTATAGTTGCTCCTATTTGTCAGACTATGAGTACATTTTATGTCAATGTATGGTTATATGTTTTAGCTAAGTACTTGTTCCTAGGTATGCTGCTATGTCATGGTTTGGTTTCAGCGACATTAGCTTCTATATCACAAGCTACTGAGTAACAAGCATTATCCCAACGCTTTCTAACAGCAGCAGAAAAATAATCTAATACTTCTCTTATACTCATTTTGTAGCCTCAGCACAATTACTCAACTTAGCTTATTGTGAGCGAATACCGCTCACAAGTCAACAAGTAATGTGCGATATTCACACATTTTTGCTATTGCGATGTTTAATACCATCTACGATCAATTCAACAGCAGTACGTCGAGTTGCCCACCAATCATAGAACGTGCGGCGGGGTACTTTGGCAAGATCTGCCACCTCTTTTGCATCAAGTCCAACTTGAGCGCGGCAATATGCCGAAAAAGCCTCTTTATCTGCGGATTCCGCCATAAATTCCTCAAAATTTTACGAAACTAACAACTTTACAGTGTGCGCTATTCGCTCATAAATGGCAACAAGTTAAACCCAATCAAGACCGCACATTTCTTCGATTCGCTTTGGTTGAATAACAACATAGTCGATAGTAGTTTCAGGGCTGGCGTGGCCTAGTATTCGCGCTACTGTTTCAATCGGGACGCCATTGACTACTGCATTCGTAGAAAGCGATTTACGGCCTGAATGTGAGGATGCCAAGGGTAATCCGCATTTCCTGTAGATCTCCCTCATAGCCTGCTCTAGCGAGTCACAAGCCCAATACTCTCGTACCTCTCCTGATTCGAGCTTCCTTGGTTTCGGCTGTATCGAGTAAGGAGCACCACGAACTGTATACAGAAACCGTGACTCGGGTATTAATCCTTGGAAGTCAGCGCGGCCAGATACGCCCCACTTTTTAACTAAGCGGTGATCAATCCATTGCTGAATAATCTCCATCGATGTTTTGTTTGTAAGCCAAACGGTTCTTGGTTTCAACATCTTACAAATGCTGGCTGGTAGGTGGATTTCTTCTTTGATTTTGCCATTGGCAAAAAGGATGTGTTCAGTTTTGAGTAGTGCAATCTCAGTCACGCGCATAGCGGCGTGAGAAAGTACAACAGCACAGCGTTTACCTTCGCTATGCTGCATGAGTTGGCAGGTTTTCAGGACTCGATTGATTTGGGCAGGTGTTAGTGCGTCAGCGCGGCTCATTGTCTGTATTTCCTCTTTATTTGGGGATATGCAGACAATAGGATTTTTTCACTGCCTAATCAGTTTAACACGGTATTCCGTAAGCCTTTCACGGAAAGCAAAAGCGCCCCGAAGGGCGCTAGTTTTGGAGGACTTGTTCAGTATCCAAGCCGCTCTACGGTAGCTAACAATTCAGCATAAGTGGCGTTTTTAACTTTTTCGTAGAGCGTCTTGGCAGCATCTATTCCCTCGATGTAATCATCAGAATCTATGATCTCATGCGCCAAATGCTCGATAAAAGACGGCTCGATAAATGAGCCAGAAAGCACATTTAACAACACTTGCTTTTCTGCTGACTCTAAGTGAATCCCCGCTTGGAGTTGCAAATATTCGTAGCGATCCCAAATCTGATTTAGGCGCTCGGTCGTCCCTTCTCTCCTTTCCTCAAGGTTTGCCCTTAATTTTGGGGACGGGGTAAAACTCGGATTGCGCGGTAATTGGCTCATAAGACTCCAAAGCCCTGTATTACAGGGCTTAATAAATTTGATGTTAGATATTTGATTGATTGCGCATGTAAGCGCGATACCAGCTACGACATTGCTTTTCAAAGCTGGCCTCAGAACGTGCGGAAAGTGTGTTACCCATGAAGCCACCGCCCACACAAATTTGTCTGCCTAAAGTCCCGCTGCGACCTTGGGATTCAAGACGAATATATCCTCCGTCTAACGGCATCCAGAAGTTAAAAGTTTCACCAGTTTTACGAGATTTGATTGATAGATTTGCCATGATACTTTCCTTCGCCTCACCCGCTTATGCGCTTCGGCTCTCCGATGGTTAACGCACGACGCACTAACCTTAAACATAGTGTATGACAATTGTCATACTGAGGCAAGCGATATTTTTAAACTTTTGCATTTTCCATCGTTTCCGTGGCCTTTAGCCGATGGCCAGAACGTCACGGAAAGCAAAAAACGCCCGAAGGGCGCTTATTATGATAATTAACTACTTTGAGGCAACTTAAATCAAATTAATCAATTCTGCTTGAATAGCTGATATCTGTGCCTGATATTGAAAAGGCACAGGGCTATCATTAAGGCGAGGATCATAAAAAGTAATTACATCTTCATCCTCTGCATATTCTTGATTAGCAATAGCTTCATGCTGTGCTAGAACATGCCCAGTCGCAGCTTGAATAGCTGCTAATCTGTCAGAGCCATTAAACAAGACATAGACGGCAGCTCTGTATGCAATCTCATGTCTAATGTTATCTTCGTGCTCTTCCTCGCCGAACTCGACCATCAAATCCGAACCAATACCCATCCCATACCTCGACTAAAAATAAAAGAAACACAATGCCGCATTAAGGATATATACCGCGCTGATTATTGATTAGCAACCAATTGAAAAAATTTATACCCTAAAATACATCTAAACCGTTCTTTGCTTAGTAACAACAAGTGTATGTTGTTGGTCAACATCTGAAATATCATCTTCGTCAACATCCACACCCCAAGCGGTCACAATCTCATCTGTGATATCTCGCGATGTTGCCTGGGTTATCAACATCGTATAGCTCATGTGTTCAATCCTATGGACCAGTGCTCGCTCTAGAGAGGGCTCAATTGTGATGATTGTTAGCTCGTTGGTGCTGCAGATTTCAAATGCTTCAAGCACTCTTGTTAGTGCCACTTGCGCATTTGGACAGCGATAATCTTTCAGGTCGACGATCATGCCATTAGCTCCAACGTAGGAAATACCTTCAGGTGTTGACACAGTAGAGCGCCAATTCGTTTATCGCTACCGCGAACTATCTTGTGGTCTTCGTGAGTGACTACGCTGTGCTTTATCCAAAATTTATCCGCTTTATCTGCAATGGGTAGATTCAGATTTTGGAACACACTGAAAGAGTCATCCCCCGTGCCGTTCACCACAATTGCATCAAATATTGATCTACCAAGTAGACCTAAGCCATTGGTGAACACTACTTTCGTAAACATGGCGGCCTCATGCTGAGATTTGTAGTCTTGGCCATCGAGCATGTTTACTGGGAATTTGGAGATTGCTTCCTTCAGAAAATCCCGGCAAATTCCTAGCGTGACTTCAAAGTGCTCTGCGTCAGCTAATGATTTGTCAGCTGTAGAAGCTGAGACTCCTATGAACTTCAGAACCATCGCTTTGAATTGGTCGAATTTCCACATTGTTCCACAATTGATTTTACCGTGCAGCCCTATTCGGTCTTTGAGTCGTTTGCCTTGGCTAATTTCCATTTCAAGCAATTCATGACATAACGCAGCAAACGGTGTACGGCTGTTAAAGTGGTGACTAATTGATTTATTTGGTTTTTTTAGTGATACATGGTAATCACTGAATAATTGGCGTATTAGCTTTGTCGCAAACGGAGTGGTAAGAGATTCGTCAGCGATATGAATGAGCTTAAAGCTGACGGTGAAATCATTAAAATGATCTTTGTATTGGGCTAACAGCCATTTAATAAAAGTGGCTCGGCCTTGGCCGTCAGCAATAAATCTGTCAGCCGTTGCAGGAAGTTCCGCAGTGACCACGGACCGATTACCTATCTTCATTTCTTCTAAGACGGTCAACTCATTACAGAAGAAAGTCATATTCGGGAATACTGCCGCGTCGGTTTCCTGCCAGTACCGCTTTAGGGCGTTAACACGACCTGAGTCCACATCCCGCTGGCGTTTCAGTTGCTCGCTTAAAACGTCACTGTTGGCCTCTACGGGAAAGTGCTTGGCGAGCTCTTCGAAAGTAATCACGCCTTCGTATATCGTGACTCCGGCTTTATTGCTTAGGCCTTCTTTAGCCTTGAAAAGTGTCAGTGGCAAAAGTGTTGATTGATGTTCTGTTGTGGCCATCGGTTTAGCTCCATCGAAATTGATAGAGACATGATTTCACGAACCCGAGATCTGGCAAATTTTGCTGATTGAATGGGTTATTTCTGGGGCTTTAAAGCGGAAATTTGCGTGAATTGCGATGTGCGAGATCATCTAGTCATCTCTGATCAAGGCGACATTCACAATGAACAACCCCCAACAGCTCGTAGACATTTTCCAGTTCGATGCACAAGACCAAGAAAATTTAAAAGTAGTCTATGAGCAATTCAACCAAGGTGTTTCTGCGCTTCGCACACTCATTGAAAGTGAGCCGGTGGTGTTGCATTGTGGGCTCTCAGGGAAAGACAGTTCAGTCGTGGTGTTAATGGCAGTCGAAGCCTATCGCCAATCCATTCAGGCTGGCTTAGTCGAGCCATCGAGACCATTACTCGTCGTCACCGTGGATACGGGGGCTGAAGCCATCGCGCTTAAAATGTACGTCCATTATGTCCGTAAGCGATTACTGGAGTTTGGAAAGCAAATTGGGATTAATCTCTGCTACGACATTATTCAGCCGCCAATCAATGACCAGTATTTTATCAAGTATACTGGGGGGCAAAAACTGGTGCCTTCGGTTACACGTCACCAAGATTGCAGCATTATTCTCAAAATAGACCCGTCCGAGCGCTACATTAAGCAAGCGATTAAAAAGTACAGTGAATGCAGCTGCTACAAACTGGTTAGCTGTGTAGGCAGTCGCATTGCCGAAAGTCATCACCGCGCAGGCAACATGAAGAAGCAGGGGCTTAGCTTGATTACGGCAGGCTCAATTCTGGCTGATATGGCACAGGTAGAAGCCGCTGGCTCCAAAATGTATAAGCTGGCGCCGATTAAACACTGGGAAACTGAACAGGTATTTGACCTGCTTCGGATAGCCGGTAGCAATCCCATTAAACGAGTCCCAGGTATCGTCATCGATACTTACCTGACTAACTTCGGTCTTCTGTTAGAGCTTTATGGCAATGGCTCAAATGAGGTTTGCGACATCATTGTGGGGCAGAAAAACAGTGGTTGTGGGGGTAAGGCACGGTTTGGCTGCGTGACCTGCACCCTTGTTGGTAAAACCGATAATTCAGCTACAGGACTTTCAAAATTACCCCGCTGGAATGCGTTAGGCAGTGAAAATGCACTTCGAGTGAGGGATTACCTTTGGCGTTTAAGCAATGATATGGACGCCAGAGCCCTTCATGCTCGAGCTTACGATCCGGTCACTTACAATCGCGTCGCGCTACAGCCAAACACCCTTAAACCCAAGTATTTAGAGAAGATGGTGCGTTACGCCGCCCAGCTGACATTGGATAGCATTCGGATTGCTAAGGAGTTCGCAGAGCTTGTTGCTAACGGTCGAGAAATCGAGCATGAAGGGTATCGCGACATCGCCAACGACCCTAATATCCCACCTAAGACCAAGCGATTATTTTTGGAAATGTACCGCGAGTGGGCTCAAGACCCCAAGAGCTTGAATTACCTATTTGACGAAGCACAAAGCCTGCTATTATCTTTTCGCTGGAGCATTGACGGTATCGGGGCCGCGCCATTCCGTCCTTACGCAATTTTCAAGCAATTAGAATCTGGCCACGGCTGGATCCCTTACCCCAAACTCAACTCTGAAATGGACGATACCAGCACTCAGGTAAATCAAACCTTACCCGAGGCGGTAATGATGCCCATCCTCAAATCTGAGGTTGCAGAGGATTTTGCAAAACATCCGGTTAACCTGTTGGAGAGGTCCGGCCGGTAAAAGTGTTGGAATTAGCCACTTCGAGTATAACTAACTGAATAATAAAGATTTAATCAACCAGCAACTCAAATGACATTGGTTTAACCTGCTTGGTCAAATCCAGCTCAAAGCTTCCCAATCTGCCCAAGTGCTCGGTATGGTACGGCGAGAATGCGGCCATGAGGTCGCGGGTGATATTGTGGCCCTCCGACTTCAACTGGTTAAACACTTCCGTCATCGCGTTCACGTTGTATAGGATTGTGAAGTTCGCCAGCAAATGATTGTATTTCACGATTTTGCTTTGCTCATGCTTTAGGTTAGCGGGAATTTTTCCGGCATTCGCAAAAAACAACCAACGTGCAAACTCGTTGAACTCCTCACTCTTACAGGTCGCTGCCTGGATCGTTTTGCGTAGATCAACATCGGTGATGTATTCCAAAAGGAACATAGTTCTGACCACTCGCCCGAGTTCGCGGAACGCAAAATACAGCTTGTTTTTCCGGTTCTTGGTGCCGAACCGGCGCAGGATTGTCGAGGCGGTAATTTTTCCTGCTTTAACGGACATAGCTGTTCGCATCATATCCGCATAGTGCTTTTCAATAAGGTCCCACTTGATAGGCTCTTTGAACAAGGACTGAATATGCTTAAGCACCATAGCGCGGTCAGGCTTGTAGAAGCTGAGATCTTTAATATTTCGGATACGCGGCATGAGCTTGATGCCCAGTAGGTACGCCAGGCCAAATACCGGTGTTGATTGCGCCTGCGTATCCCCGTGAACGGTGTCTGGATTAAAATCTGATTCGTCGTTGAGCAGACCGTCCAGGATATAAATCGCCTCGTAGACACCACAGGGGATAAACCGGCTGAACAACGCAATGTAGGTATCTGAGACGTGGTAATAGGCAATGCCGCCATAGCTGCCGTAACGAATATGGTATTCCGATAGTAAATTATCTTCGTAGAGATCCCAGAGCTTGCCATCAGCGGACACACTGTTGCCCGAACCCCAACACTCAATGAGCCGGTATTTCTTGTACTCGCTGTTGATCTTAGCAATCGCTTTATCGAGACGGGCTTCCGTAGTGCGCTTTAAGTTAAGCCATGCAACTTGCTTGCGCGACACACCCTGCACGGATCGCACGGTTTCGGTAGGGCCAATATTGGTGCCGTAACAAAACACCGTCAGAACAAAACGTAACACCGGGTCGCTGATACGTGACTCGAAACCCGACAACGGGCCAAAATGTTTGTTCAAGTTCAACCATTTTTCGACATTAATGATTACATCGAGCAGGTTGATCTTGTCCAAGCGATCGCGCAAGAGCGCTCCAATTTCTTCGACCTCTGGCGAAGGTTGATCCGGTTTTGGTTTACCGATAATCAGGTTCCCGTTTTCTATACGGACCAGTTCATCCTCTGGAAATTGGCTATCAGCTTTCTGGCAGCTCGCCTCCATGGACTCCTTCAGTGTTCTTGCAAATTCAGTATCACCGGCGATAAGTCCTACCTCCTCGCAATAGGTAGGCAGCTGCGCCTCGTATTCTTCCCAGGTGATCATTTGCTCCCGGTAATCATCGAAGGTTTCACTGTAGGGAATGAACAAGTCACCGGTACTCAGTTCTTCGGCGATCCGTTCAAACACACACAGCTCAAAACAGGTTTTATTGACCTCGGTGACTTGCGCTGATTTAGTCGATTTTCCTGTGACCAGTTTCCACCAGCTTTCGCGAATCCAGCGAATGTTGATGACATTTTTGGAGGATGGATCGTTTGGATCACTTTGAATGGACAGGAACTCGGCGCGCCGTTGTTTGTATTTCAAAATAAATTGAAATGCATTCAGCAGATCCTTGTCTTCCGTGGACGAAGCCAGATTGAGTATTTCAATCGTGCGAAACAACGTTGATCGCTGCTTTTTGTAGAGTTGAACCATGAACGGCAAGTAGTTGTTACCCGCGAACGCCATGTAGTGTTCACACATTTGCAGCAACTGATCGCTGTTCTTTCCTAGGACAGGATCAAAAGCTGACACCGATTCGGGTTTATCCAAATAAACCTTGACCGTTCCAGTCAGCACAGAAATCAAATGATCAGTTTGCTTTTGATGGTCTGCAAGGTATTTCTCCAACAGTTTCTGCGCCGAGCGATCCATTTTTAACAGCAGTTTGATAAAAATATCGGCGGCATTATCCAGAGTTCGTGCGTATTGGTGTCGGATTAAAACGATGACCAGAGCGAGTCGCTTGTTCAGCTTTAGCTTCATCAATTCGGCGTAATCCAGGGCCTTGGCCTCGTCGATAAACTGCTGGTGTTTCACCGGTGGCAACCCCAAATCCGCAGGCAGTAGTGTTTGCAGGGAGGTCAGCCATTCCAGGTAGTGGATGTACGCATGGATATTGCGAGGAGTTGGGCGTTTCGGTTCATTTTTCAGCGTGCTCCAGCCAAAACCATTCGGCCCGGTGCTGGAACGGAGAATATCCGTGATGCACTGGCGACTTTCAGCCGTCAAAAATTCACACAGTTGACCGTAATACCGGGTGTTGACTTCCGCTCTGGCTGTTTGGCAGATTCGCTCAAGCACGCTGAACGCTGGCAACTCGTATCGCTCCTTGACCAAGTATTCCAACGTGACATTGATGATATCCGGCAGGGCTTCTTTAGTTGTTGCCGCCTCTTGCGCCCAACTCTTTGTTAATCCGGAGGTCTTGGCTGCATCGTAGGGTTTTATATCGAGATAACGTCGAATCAGTTTTACATGACGATCCTTTGCCCCTGACACGTAATAGGTTTGAAGATCCTTGAATGATGCTCTTGAACGACACTGGCTTTTGATGTGTGCGATGATGACGTTTGGAATTTCACCCAATGTGACAAATCTGCCTAATCGTTGGGTCGTCTTTAACTGGATTAGTAATCCCAGAAAGGAAGTGCTCGCCCGTTTGCAATGTTTCACAGCAAACTGCTGCTCTTCCGGTGTCGGTGTGTAGACATCCCCTAACTCGACATGCGTGATATCTGACTTGATCCGCGGATAGGCTGTCTGGTAAATGGCCGCCATCGATCCGCTACTTTGTTAATGGCAGTTTCAGTTGGGACAGTTTTCGCAGGTGGGCTAGTTGCAGGTTTCTGGTCGCCATTTGGTTTTCTCTTAATTTAGTCACACGTCACTCAGCGCCGGATCAATAACGTCCGTGTCCTTGATTGGTTGCGCCGAAGCGAATGGTATGCCCCCTAAGAGAAGGCATACCAATAGCGTTTTTAGGATGTTGTCTTCGTGTGAGTGGCTTGGAGCCGATGAGCAACCTCATCCCAATTAATATTATTGAAAAAAGCATCAATATATTTACCGGCAGCCGCGCCAAAGTCCATGTGATAAGAATGTTTATACATATCCATGACCAACAACGGAACTGTGCCTACCGGGAAATGTGCGTGATCACCCATCCAATAATTTTCCAGCTTATTGAAATGCGTGTTATACCCCAGAACAACCCACCCGGAACCACCGCCCAAGCCTTGAGCGATTTTGCGGAATTCGGTTTCCCAGCGATCAAAAGTACCAAATTGTTTGGCGAAAGCTGAGCGTAATTCACCATCGGCTTTGCCATTACCGCCCAGGTTATCAAAATATAATTCGTGCAAAATGACCGAGCCTGTGCGAATCAAATGCTCCCGCTTGAGATCATTGTAGAGAAACGCTGGCGTGTCGGGGTTTGCGAGTGCCTGACTCAACTGATCATTCACCGCATTCAATGTTTTTACCGAACCGCTGTAATTGTTAGTCCAATGCGACTCGATCAAATTGGCAGAAAGGCCTTTTAATTTTGCGGCATTGAAGGATAAAGGTTTTGGTTTTATTTCGGTGATCATCCAATTTGCTCCTTTAGGTGCTGCCTGAGACGACGATTCAGCTGCGCTAACATTTGATGCCGATGCAATAAGCAACCCTGCGGCAGCGGTCGCACTGGTAGCCAGGAAATCACGTTTGTTTTGGTTAAAATCATTCATTGGTTTTCCTCCGTTAAGTGTAAGCAATGAGTTCGAGCAGATCGAAAGATGACTTAATTAATCCCCATTAACGACACCGCAAGCCCAACAAGCGCCGACATGCCAATCACCTTCATCACATTCATTTTGTAACGAAATAATGCGATACCCGCTGCAACAGCAATTACCGCTGATATCCATTCAAACCGCCCATCAAAGCCTTCTGGCCACAAAATGTGGTAACAGAAAAACAGGGCGAGATTCAAGATCACACCTACCACCGCCGCCGTGATGGCCGTGAGTGGCGCAGTGAATTTCAAATCATTGTGCGTCGTTTCAATAAAGGGGGCACCCGCAAAAATAAAAATAAACGAGGGCAAGAAGGTAAACCAGGTGACAATGGTGGCGGCTACTGCGCCCGCGAGAAATACCATGTCGGTGCCAAATACGGCTTGTACATATCCCCCAATAAAACCGACAAAGGCCACCACCATAATCAGCGGCCCTGGTGTGGTTTCACCGAGCGCGAGGCCATCGATCATTTGCGTGGGCGTGAGCCAACCATAGTGGCCGACCGCACCCTGATAAACATAGGGCAATACCGCATAGGCACCACCGAAAGTGAGTAGTGCCGCTTTGGTAAAGAACCAGGCCATTTGTGTCAGTGTGTGATCCCAACCGAAATAACTCCAAAGTGCAAACAGCGGAACAGCCCAGAGTAATGCACCGGAGATCAAGATCATGCTGAAACGCGACCAGCGGAACATGGCGTGCGCGGGCGTGGGTGTGTGATCATCGAATAACGCGGTGCCGAAGGATTTATCAGCCTTGCCATGGCCACCGCCGCTGTTGAAGTAGTCAGGTAGAAACCGCCCACCCAAATAACCAATCAGTGCCGCTGCAATCACGATGTAAGGGAATGGGATATTGAGTGCAAAAATGGCCACAAACGCGGCGGCAGCAATCGCCCACATCACATTATTTTTCAACGCGCGTGAACCAATGCGATGGGCGGCATGCACGACGATGGCAGTCACCGCCGGTTTGATACCGTAGAACAAACCGGCTACCCAACTTACGTCGCCGTAAGCGATATATACCCACGAGAGTCCAATCAAAATGAAGAGTGATGGCAACAAAAACAGCACACCCGCCACTATACCGCCCCAGGTACGATGCATTAACCAGCCAATGTAAGTGGCAAGTTGTTGCGCCTCCGGACCAGGCAACACCATGCAGTAATTGAGCGCATGCAAAAACCGTTTTTCGCTGATCCAGCGCCGGCGCTCCACCAGCTCCTGGTGCATGATGGCTATTTGGCCTGCCGGGCCACCAAAGCTGACAAACCCGAGCTTTAACCAGAAACGGAAGGCTTCCCAAAAACTGACCGGCGCAGGCGCTTCAACCGGCTGGTGAGCTATTAATTCGGTGGTGTTACTCATGGTGTGTTTCCTTATTTGTAAAAGCAGCCAGTAAGGCATCGAAGACACCATTAGCCGTGGCGATGAGTTGATCGTCGTCATGAATACTGTTGCGCAATCCCCACAGGATTTGCTCCAGCCCACTGGCTTCACTGGGCTGGATACCCCCTACGTCCAGAAAATGCACCAAGGCCCCCAAGCGCGTTAAGCCGGGGTGATCGAGCCTAAAACTGTCAAGCAGAACCTCAAAAGTGACCTTGCCATTCAGGTGAGTGAAACTGGCTCCGTCAAAATCAAAGCCCAGCGCATCGGCGGGACAATCCTTCGGTGCTTGCAACCACACAAAGCGAGCCTCCGGATCGATAAAACGGCGGATTAGCCAGGCACAGGCAAGGCGATCCACCCAGGGACGTTGACGGGTTGCCCATAACCGCCCGCGATAGAGGCTGATATCCAACCGTGGGATTTCACCGGTGTGCTCATGGGGTTCGTTGGGCGATAACTGGCGATTGAGCTGAAGTTCAAGCTGTTGCAGCGCCTGCTGGGTTTGTGCCTGCGCTTCACCGGGGAAAAAATCCGTTGCGGCGATAGCGGTGAAGTTTTTGCGCAGTTTACGCAGCTGTCTGGTTGCTTCTTGCAGGGAACTACTGGCCAATTCTTTTATTGGGGGCAGCTCGTGTAAAAGATGGGCGTAATCATCCTGACGATCAAACAGGCCGCTGAATTGGCCAGCATCTTCGGTATCGACCAGGAGCACATAGGCTGAGCCTTCACTTGCCTCTACTTCTTGCAGCAAGCCATCGAACAATTGCTGATGTTCTGGTCGATGGGGAAGCAGATAAACGCCGTCACGCAATACTGCTGCACCGGAGGACTTGAGGGTTCGCCATACCCGCATACGCACTGTCGCGTTTTGGGTGGGCAGGGATAAGATCAGTAATACCCATTTCATATATTGTAGATTTAGTTACACAAAGGTAGGAAAGTCTACAATATTTTATCGATGGTGTACAGCGGCCAGAATGATCCATGATCGTGGCGGTAACATTACCAGCTTTGGTATTTGGGTTTGGCCCGATACATTGATTCTGCCCCGAATGTTGACCGAATCATTCAGCATCCATCAGGGTTGCCATCTTCTCCATTAAGATAATTGACGCATTATTGCTGAGCTGCTGGCCTTCCTCGATATACTCCCAGACGGTGGCATCGCTCTTCCAGCCGCCTTGTTTCTTGATCAACTCAAAATCCACTCGCTCACGCGCTGCCGATGTGGATAACCCTCTACGGAAACTGTGGCTACTGAGTTCAGGCACAAAATCAAACTCACAGGCTTGCCCCAGCGTTTTGAGCAAAGCATTGACCGCACCTGGAGCCAGCGCTTTTTCCTGAATGTGATCCCAGCGGTTGGTGGGACGAAACACCGGACCGCTGGTGATGCCCGCTGCATCTAACCAAGTTTTCACGGCGGTAGCCGGACAACAAGCGGCCTTTCCGTAAGGTAAAGCTCGCATTAAACCCATGCCTTGCTGGTCGGTCTTGGAGCGCGGCAACCGGATGAGCAGCCCCTCCGGCTCCCAAACCAGATCATTGACCTGAAGAGCAACCAGCTCACTGCGACGCAAGGCGCCGAAGAACCCGGTGAGTACCAAGGCAATATCCCGGTATTTCTTTTTGTTGTCCGGTAAGTGCCGCAAGTAATTTACTAGTTGGGCGATGTGCTCCAAGCGCAACGCCTTGGCCTTGCGCTTGGGCTGTCCATGGGTGCGGCGAATGCCCTCCATGGTTTTACATACCAGCGGATCACGAACCGGGTCAGTCAACCCTTGGTAGTGGTGCCATTGGCTAACGGCCGTGAGGTGAAGGGCGAGAGTCCGGCTATTCAGCACATCGGCCTTGGCCACCAGGTAACGCACCAGGGTATCCCGATCCGTGGGCAACCGCCCGCCCCATTTTTCGAACTGCCGAATCGCTGAACGGTAGGCTGTTCGCGTGTTATTGGAGGTCGCCGCTTGCAGATAGTGGCGCAGTGAGTCGGATTCTGCCAGCGACGGCAAAACTGATTGCTCACTACGTAATGGCGAATCCGATGTGAGTTTGGGTGTGTAGTTATCCATGGTTATCCCTTTTCTGTGGGTCGCTGGAAGGCACCAATGTACTGGTGTTACAAACATCAATTTTTCATTTCTCACTCATAACCCACGATAACATTCATTATCGAAGGTTACTATTTAATTTTTATTGGCTGCATAAAAGTCAATATATTATGTTATATTACGTGCTATGTAATACGTTACTAAATAATCACCGAGGGAAACTGTCATGGCTCGCGCCGGAATCACTTACTACGATGTCTCGAAAGCCGCAGAGGCTATCAAAATCCAGAACCAGGAGCCTACCGTAGATCGTGTCCGCGAGCATTTGGGAACCGGCAGCAAAAGCACCATTGCACCACTACTCAAGCGCTGGCGGTCAGATAATGGGGAGGTGGTCGATGTGAGCGGGTTGCCGAATGATCTCGTCGAGGTAGTAAAAGCCTTACATGAACGGGTTCAGCAGATGGCCGACCAGCGCATCGCGCAATCCCGCGACGAATTCAAGGCATCGAATGATCAACTCCGGAAAGAATTGACTGAGGCCCGTAACAGCATCGCGCAGCTTACCGACCGCCAACAGGATCTGAACGCCCAGCTATCGCAAATTACCGAAGCAAAAGCCCTGCAAAGCAAGTCCCTGGAAGATGTACGCATTAAGCTAGCAACGGCAGAGGCTCAACGCGACGAAGCCCTTTCACGAACTGCTGAATTAAAGGAAAGCGTTGCAGAACTCAAGCAGGAAAATAAGGATATTCGTGATCACTTTGAACACTACCAGCAACGCACCGCCGAAGATCGGCAGCAGGAACGCGAGCAATTCCACGTGGTTAACCAGGGCCTGAAAGACCTGATTCAAGACCTGCAACACCGGCTCATCCAAGCCGAGTCAAGCGCGTCCGAACTGATAGACACTAATGCGCACTTACAACGACAAACGCATGAGCTCGAACAGGCCAATGCGATGAACAAAAGCACCTTGGATAGACAAGTGGTCGATATCGAGAACTTGGAGCATCGACTTAACGACGCCTCGGCAAAAAGCCGGGAGCAGCAACATAAAAGTGAACAACTGGCGGATAATATTGCCGCACTTACCAGCCAGAAAGCAGATGCCGATAAGCAAGTGGCCGTACTATCCCAAGCATTGGAGGCCACTAAAACGGATCTGATAGTCTCTCAGAATAGAGTGGAAGCTCTGTCCGATGAGAACAGGTTGATTCTTCAGGAAAAAGCGGTGATTCAGGGACAGTTTAAGCAGCTTCAGGATTCGCTATCTCGGTAAGGATTTTATCCAGCCTTTGTCAGAAAAGCTAAATGAATCAATGTCTTATTTGCAAAGTGGCTAATTCCAACGCTTTTACCGGCCGGACCTCTACCTGAATGCAAGCAAAATTGTGGCCAAGGCACTGAACTTGATTGGCGATGAATTTAACAGAGCAACCCATGATTGGAACGGTGTTATATCAACGATCAAGTATCAATTATGTAATGGCTTAACGCGGGAAGAGTACAAGGCGACGGTGGGCTCCCTGGTGCCAGCCTATGTTTTCGACCAATCAATTTTGGAATGGTGGAAGCCAAACCCTGAGAACTTCAAATTGATGCTAACAATGGCATTAGAAAAGATGCAAGAAAATTTGAAGTTTATTGAAACACTGTACCAATCAATTCAACAAGTAGAGAAATTTGCCACATGTCAAGCAACCAATAAGATGACCTTGGGCGCAAGATTAGCGGCATTGAAGCAAAAGGCCGCGTAATTTGTTTAATTGGTATTTAGAGGGTGGAGAGTTCAATTGTCACTGGTGTAATAATGGTAATCAACAGAGATATTGATTACCATTATTAATGTGTCGATTAAGAGTCAAAATTTAATTATGGATAAAATTATTTGTATGTTTGGGTCAGATACATCAGAAGAAATAACTGAATCAATTTATCCTACCAACTCAAAGGTGATCATTTAGATTGACGCTAAACTCATACCTGAGGCCATAAGGTCCTTCAATACTTACTGTTTCCCCGTTTCCAGTTCGACCTTCAAATCTATATTCTTCAGACAATTCTGGTAATAGTGGGTATCCATCTACAGAGAATGAAATGTATCCCGTTTCACTTTTCATGTTTAATTTTTCTTCAAAGAAAGAAGATGAACCGCGGGATTTCACATCAACGTATAGAACCCCTGATATATTTATCTCTCTTTTACTTATATTTTTTAAGTCATAGCTAATATGTATTCCAGCTACCATAACTCCATGTTTGCAAATTTTAGGAGTTTCATCGCATCTAGTTATCACCATAGGCGAAATAACAGTGTGATTGGTAGATTTGGTTATTAATCTGTCATTTCGAAAATGTATAGGAGTTAATGCAGAACCTTCTGTATTGACGCTATTATCGACGAAACGAGAATCTCTTATTGGGTAATTAGTCTTTGAAGTTAAATATCCAGTATACTGAATAGGTGTAGACTGACACCCAGAAAGCAAAGCCAAGATGGAACATGCAAATATTTTCTTAAACATAATTTCTTCCATTTAAAATATAATGTGCAATCTTACATGCAAATTATTTTAAGTAAACAAATTTAATTAAAAAATCAATATAAATAATGAAAGTTAATAATCGGATGCTAGACCTTATAAGCCGCTTATCTTTATTAACGCTCTAGCATATCATTCAATTCAGCGTCTTTTGTAGTAATTTGGGATTAATTATCATCTAGGCTTTAAAGTAATGTATAAAATCCCCGACCAAATTCTTTGGCGGAGTGTCCGCCATGATTCTAATGGACGTGCTAATTTCTAATTTGATTTTCACTTGCTTGTAAGTTCCTAACGAAATTATAGATGTCTCGTATGGGACATCTGCACGTTGCTTAGCTTCCATCTGCTTTGTTGCAAACCAATCTATTTCGCCTGGTATCTTAACAGCTAAACCATTGTATTCAGATAAAAAATAGAAGCCAGGATAACTAGGTTGAGGGCTTGGATAGAATGTTAATGATTGTTCAACATAACAGTCTGTGCGTGGGTCTATAAAGGCACAAAATATCTTAAAGCTATTGAACTCTTGAATAATTTTTATTGCTCCTAGCAATCTATAGTCTATAAATCCGTCATTAAAATAAACTCTTAGTTGGTTTTCCATCGTATTCCACCGTTATATTGATTTAGGACTTAAATTACACCAGAGTCAATTTAAGGCAAATTTACATCAACTTTAGATTTACAGAATGATGTTTTTTAAATTTTGCCATACTGAAAGTTCTTTTTACCATGACACTTTAGTTTCTGCTGATTTATTAAGGAAATCCCATGAATGCTAGAACTAAACTATTTTTCGAAGGGCGACAACTGTGGCAGTAATATATAAATCTTAACGGTTACTCATTTTGCCCTACTGAAAAAGGCCTGATTAAGTTAGTCGATAGCTCGGGTATTAAGAAAACCGAGCTACGCAAGAAAATTATTGCTTTCTTGTCGGCATGATCCGCAACCGGAGGGTGCGGCACTTTAATGATTTCAACCGCTCTCACCTGTCTATTTTGTAATCATGTCCGATAATTACAGTTATCGGACACGAGTACCCACCAGCCGAAAACCATATTAGTGTGATGTCATTATACTAAACAATACTGAGTGGTTTGTGTGGCGTTGGTGCCATGATACATTAGTGTGGTGTCACTATATCAAACTGGGTGGGATTGATGATTTTGCGCTCGCTTTGCCGAGTATAACCCCATTTGACTCGGACCTTGTATGTTTGTCAGGCGTTAACTAAGAATTTTCATGATTAATTAGTGCGTGGCGCATACTAAACTTTTAATGTTTAGTGTAGTGACGCTGTATTAATGTCAAAATTTGCGTGAATTTTTAAGCGTGAGATAGTTTGAACATCGAAACTTCTTAGGGTGTCCAAATGTCTCATTCTGTCATGTTAGCCGACCAAGGCGAGTTTAACTTTTCAACCGCTCAACGTGTTAGGCACTTGAAGGCAGAGGACCAGGATTTTGAATGGTATCCGTCTTCTCAGCACATTATTGATGTTGTTCGAAATGATTTGGTTAAGTCTAATTTCTTAGAATCTTATAACAGGGAGTCATCGTTGCTAGACATTGGTGCCGGTGATGGTCGAGTGCTTAGCGCCCTGAACATGCCGTTAGAGGACCGTCGCGGCGAAATGAGCCCACCTTTTTACAACCTGTACGCGATTGAAAAGAGCATTGTTCATTGCAGCCAGCTCGATAAAAAAGTGTTGGTTATTGGCACTGACTTTAATCAGCAAACCCTTGTTGATAAGCCCGTTGGCGTCATTTTCTGCAACCCTCCTTATTCGGCCTTTGAGCAATGGGCTACCCGTGTCATTTCCGAAGCTAATGCCGAAGTGTGTTATCTGGTATTGCCGAAGCGCTGGTCTAACAGTCAAGATATCGAAAATGCGATTACAATGCGTGAAGCCGAAGCCGAGGTCATTGGGACATTCGATTTTCAAAATGATTGTGATCGCGAAACTCGTCATTCGGTACGGGTAGACATTATTCGTGTTAATTTAGGTTATAAAAATCATCGCCAATGCAAGGTTGACCCTTTCAAAGCGTTCTTTGACGCCAACTTTGACCTAGAACTAGCTGAAAGTGATTATTCTGCAAAATTCAGAGGGCCATCCGACTCGACTAAGCAAAAGCTAAATGAATTAGTTCCTGGTGCCGACATGGTAAAGGCTATGCAATCACTTTACGATCATCAGATGGCCAAGCTAATGGATACCTATAGCGCACTCTCAGAAATTGATCCTGATTTACTGCGAGAACTAGAAGTTTCTAAGGCGTCGGTGCTGGAAAGTCTCAAACTCAAAATCAAGAGTCTCAAAAGTTTGTTTTGGAAAGAGTTGTTCGCTAAATTTGATGCGCTGACTTCTCGCCTGACTTCATCTAATCGTAAGGGGTTATTAGAGCTGTTAGAGAGGCACGTAAGCGTCGACTTCACCGCTGAGAACGCATACGCGATAGCTCAATGGGCAATAAAACACGCTGATGCTCTTCAAGATGATCAGTTCAAAGATTTCTACCTATCTATGAGCCAAGCCGCAAACGTGGTTAATTATTCCAGTAACCAACGCACCTTCAAATACGACAGATGGCGTTATCGGGAGCTTGTGATGAATGGTCAAATCTCTCATTTTAAACTCGACTACCGTTGTGTAATGGAAAATGTTGGCGGCATCGTTAATGGTTACGACTATAACAGCTATTACAACCAGTGCGGTTTGTCTGTTCGTGCAATCGAATTTATCACCGATTTTGTCACCATCGCTGGCAATCTTGGTTTCGATACACGCGGCACACCTAAACCTTATGAGTTCAAATGGGCCAGCAACAAAGCCCACGACTTTAGATACATACAATCTAACGGCTCTAGCGAGGTACTGTTCTCAGTTCGTGCGTACCTTAACGGTAACCTACATATTAAGATGAACCCTAAGTTGGCGCTAAAGTTAAATGTAGTGGCTGGTAAGTTGTTTGGCTGGGTTCGTAGCGCAGAAGAAGCGGCGGCTGAAATGGAGGCTCCAGCATCTCAGGTCGTGGAAGTTACTGAAATGTTCGGCCATTCGTTATCGTTAACGCATAACTATCAAAACCTTTTGATGGCGGCTTAATCCCTCCCATTCAGACGGCGCAAAGTTCAATTTTTGCGCCGTTTTGCATTTGTGAGATCCTTTAATCAGATAAGAAATTCAGTTATTAGAGGTGACTATGTTTGCTGCATATTTGGTTATAGGTGTGTTTGGGTTCGTCGCTGGCCTAATTGTTTTGCTCAACAAAGGTAACCCATTACCAGCGGCAATTCCTCGTGCAGCATCGCTTAAGTTCATCCCAAGTAAGATCCCATGTGTTGCTAATCAATACCCCGAAGTATGTGATGATGATACAGGTTTGAAACGTAGAACGGGCGCTTACCATGATTATCTTATCAATCCAGCTACAGGGTTGCTTACGCTGAACGGCGCTTTGGATGTGGCAGGTAATCCTTTAGGAGCTGACTTGACTCATTCAGGCATCGATAGCGGTCACGACTTTGACCATGACTTTGGTATGAATCGTTTTGGGAATGATTTTTAATGGAATTATTGGAGACTACTCAAGCGGTTGCAGGCCAATTCTATGCGTTACAGCAAGAGCTGGTTTCGTTGAAGTCGACGCTAATTTTGCCCTGTAGTGAGAAAAAGCTGCCCAACCACGCGCTCGCCTTTGATTTGTACCAAGGCACGGGGTATCTGAGCATCGTGAAGCAATGGAGCAGGTATAGCATTAGCGCGGGGATTAAACGGTTTGGCCTTAGCGGTGAAGCAATGCCCGTTACGGCATGATTGAAGCAAGGTTGTAATATTAAAATCCTGTAGAATTTACTCAAAATTTGCCAGAAATTGAACCTATGCAATGATGATCTTACATTAATAACTGAGAGAAATTAGATGCAAATTAGCCCAAGTATTTACCTTGACCAAGCGACCAGTTTGTTAGCTCCCCTGCCGTTCCTAGAGGACAACGGCGACGCGGATAGCTACTATCAGGAATACAGCTTTTACGTCGATACGCCTAACCCGCTGGTTAAACTGGAACTCGCAGTAATGGTCAATGCCGAGGTGCTGACCGATAGCGACCATGCCCCCATCGTGTTCACCTACGGCATTAACCTTGGCCAAGGTAACGGTATTGAGGATGGTGCCAATTTCTACGTCGAGGACATCGAGGCTATCAAGTCTGGCGACTTCGAACCAATTAACTCGGTTGAATTAGCTCTTCTTCAAGGGGCCATCCCTATGCTGGATAAGATTGTTAGTGCCTTGCAAAGCAATCCACTGGTCTGGAAGGTGGTGAGCCAACAGCTATCAAAAATCGTCTCTGGCATCATCACCCGCCCATCAAGCCCGAATGAACCAGATTTTTTGACAGGGGCACTTGTTGAATGTGATCTCCAAATTCAGGACTTAGATGGCACACAAATAACTATAGTACCTGCGCCGCAAGGAGGATGGACTCATGACAGCCTTGAAGCGCTGGACTGTGATGCATTGGCAGGTGGTCAAGCATGGAATGCGTATCTACTTTACGGTGTATTACCTCAATGGGTAGGCTGCTCAGAAATCTAACTAAACTTGTTTGATTTAGTTAGTGTGTGTCTCTATACTAAAAACATAATTATTAGTGTAGAGACGCCATACTAAAATGAATGACACTACCTCCCCACTCAAATCTGACTCATTAGGCCCAGCTTGGACGTATCACGCCCTCCCCTCTGACGTCAGTTCGCGACCCAAGGGACGCACATTAAGACTGTTAGCGGCAAGTGAAGCTGCAAGCCCACAAGTACGTGATTTACTCTCGCGCATGATCGGTAACACTTACAACCAGATAGAGAAAACCGAGTGGTTTACTTCGCAGTTCTTAAATGGCACTCCGACCCTCACTGTGACATTCCGTCAGTTAATGCGAGAAACCGAACCCACCAAATCCAAGCCGTTACCACAGGAAACCGCGCTGCATTCATTGAATGTCTGTCTTAATTCCATTTTCTCGGATTCAGGTTGGAAGCTGGTACGTCGGCGCATCTCTCAAATCGAGCGGGTTCAAAAGACGACTCGACCTGTGATCAGCAAGAACCAATACGACAAGCTAGTTCTTTTCAAGGATACGATTGGCGCAAAATCCGTGGATGCTGCGATTGATGAATTACTGAGTTTTTACAAGGACGAACACCCCGCATTTTCAGCAGACAGGGAGGCATTAGGTGAGCTTATTAACTACGAATAATCACAGCGTTGCACTGTCCTATGGCGAACCTCCGTCAACGCTTAACGATTCGTTAAAAGACAGTTATCAGCGCTCTACTGACGAGCTACAGGCGCTATTGTCAAAGCCTCTGGCTCAGTTAACCGATGCAGACAAGCTCCGCATTCGGGAGATTACACAGGCAAAACTCAAGCACTTTCTTGATAATGGCCACCGTACCCGCAGGGCTAATACATGGCGAGCACTAATGAGCCGGTGGGCTAAGTTTGAAAGTTGGTGTCTTACAAATAACCTAACCCCGTTGCCTGCGACCCCCGAGGTAGTGGCCACATTCATTGAGTACTACCAGGCATCGTCGTACACCACCTTATCTCAATATGCTTGGGCGATTAACAGTTTCCATGTGGAGTGTGGTTTGTTGTCCCCTGTGAGCAGTAAGACCGTGCAAGACAAGCAGAATGAAATCAGAATAGTAAAGCTCGAGTCAGGCGGTTTAGCGCAAGAGCAGGCAACGCCTTTTAGACTTCATCACCTGCAGATGCTCATAGAATCGTATGGCGAGAGTGAGAGGTTATTAGACAAGCGCAATTTGGCGTTGCTGAACATCGCCTATGAATCGTTGCTTCGTGAATCCGAGCTGCTTCGGATCAAAGTAGGCCATCTCAAATCCACTTTTGAAGGCGATTATGTGTTGTCAGTGCCTTACACCAAAACCAATGACTCGGGTGAAGAAGAGGTAGTGAACATTACACCGCTAGGCTTCAAATTGATTCAGAGGTACATCCAAGGTGCTGGGCTGACTAAGGAAGACTACTTGTTTCAGCCGATTGGCCGGAGCAATAAAGTCTCGGTTCAAGCCAAGCCGATGTCCACCCGTACAGTGGACCGAGTATTTCTGTGGGCATTCGAGAGTTTAGGAATCGACCGTCATTCTGCTTGGTCAGGGCATAGTGCCAGGATTGGCGCCGCACAGGACTTACTTGCCGCAGGCTATTCGATAGCCCAAATCCAAGAGAACGGTCGTTGGAAAAGCCCAATGATGGTATTGCGGTACGGCAAAGACATTAAGGCAAAGGAAAGTGCGATGGCCAAGATGTTGGCAGAAAGACGGTAGTCAGATTCAACCTCCATTTCTATGTGAACCTGACAATTATTGGCTTAATATTAGTAGGTTAAACAATTTAAAACAGGAATGGGAACTGTGAAGAAAGCGATTATTCTCTCATTACTGGCATTAAGCCCAACTTTAAACGCTAAAGAAATTCATCAAAGTAGTTATGGGGAAAGTTGGCCGTTTACTGTCGAAAGCGGAGAACTTGGCTGCTACGACCAGGCAGTGATTTTTATCGCAAATGATAAAGAATATGCGGTAAACGGTGTTGCCCAAAGCAAGGGTTATGATTCTATTGAGCCAATTTGGAAAGAGGATAGTTCTTTATTGGAATACCTAAAGGCAATAGCTAAAAAGGAAAATAAAACTCTTCGACAAGTTCAGGATGAAATGGGTGCATCCCGCGTTAATATCGGACCGATCCTTCAAGAAGGCTTAAAACTTTGTAAGTAGCTTACCTTATGAACCTAATCCCCTTCGGCCTTCGTAGTGATGGCTTGTATATAGATGCAGAGGACGCAACGCGGGGTAAGTCCTGTGATTGTACTTGCCCATCATGCGGTATTGCCTTAATCGCACGGCAGGGTGACGTTAATGCGTTCCACTTTGCCCATGACTCCAAAGGTGCGAGTAAGGAAGAGATTGAGGCCTGCAAATACTCGTTTTATGTCTCAGTTCGCTACATGCTGAAGCAGCTTCTACAGGGGACAGGCTTGTTATTGTTGCCACCTCTCGAGATTGACCATCACGGCCAAACGCACGTCATTACCAAAAGTTTGCCAATCACGGTGGAGCCCAAGGACATAACGCCTGATAGTTATGAGCAGGATATTATGTTTGACTTAATCTTTACGGTCTCAGGCCGCAAGCTATGCCTATACATTAGCCATCCTGGTCGCCCCGCGCCGATATATAACAATCTATCAAGAGATCAGCACACGGCGGTACTAGGGCTTGATTTAATTCCTTTCTCAAAGATATTTAATGAGTTTTACAAACTAAAATCAGCTCAAACACTACTGCGCGAATGGCTTGAAACGTCCATTAAGGGCAAGCATTGGATTTACAATCCAAGGCGCAATGCGTGGTTTGAGCATCAACAGGCTAAGGCTCCAGCTGTTCAGGAGCAGCAACAGCAACAAGTTCTGGTACAAACCAAGACTACCCGTGATCGGATTAAAGAGCAGATTGCCAAAATGGACAGGTTGAACGTAGTCGCTATATATCGCTGCGTTTTTTGTCAGTTGGACTTTGAAGGCAGTGCGTTACTCAACTACTGCCCCAAGTGTAATGACCATCTAAGTGTGAAAAGAAAATCGGAGATTGCGGCTCAAACTCCACCTAAAGGCAAGTATCGGTATCGATGACTCTATGATTTATTCAAGTAACGTCAACTTATAGCCAAGCGGTGTAAACCAATGCCTACGGCCCGTGTCTAAATTGCGAACAAAATACCAATCTTCCGACTTAAGGTGTTCTGGTAGGGACTCAATCGTGGAGATTTCACCGTCATCCACCAGCACTTTCTCTGGCTTTGGAAGCACCTCTAATTGGCGCCGTTTCTCGGGAAATTCCACCAAACTGCCATCAACGTCATCGAAGGATGAAGCAGGATACACCGCTAAAAATTTTTGGCCGGTTTGCATGTTACTGCCTCATTTTATTTAAGTGTGTAATGCTGGACTTTGACATTCGGGATCACGATTGAATGATTGAATGTCTCGGGGTTGATGTTGGAGAGGAATAAAGTTCTAAACTGAACAGCCAAGAACTCTAGCTCGTATCGTTCTAGATTAAATATGGCCAAAAATAAAGATTCATACTAATTGCCACAACTTAGTCCGAACCGTGCCACAATCGAGTATTAAAGTATCATACTCCTTGTGGCTTACTTCGGGACAAAGTGAGTTAGACTGTTAACTCAGATTAATTGGTTTCAGATTACAAAATGTATTGCTAAGAACGATATTTGATTTAATAAAAGTAAACCGCTTGCAGGGTTATTGCACTGTCTGTTGCCCATAACATAGACAGTGCAATCTTGGCGACTAGAACTTGTTCGTGTCTTTGACTTCTAAAAGCTCGCCGTTACTGGCTATTTTGAGAAAAAATTGTTTTTGAGTCGTTGGGTTAACGGCACTGACCACGTAGTAATTGCCTTCAAAGCTGACGATTGATAATTGTGCCTCAGGCAAGTTTTTCCATGTTCCCTCTAATTTACCCACCTCAAAACTAAAGTCTTTAAATGTCATTTGATTAAGCGATTTAGCTGCCACCTTTAAGGCACCTTGACCGCTGATCACTCCGTGATCCGCATGGGCCAATACATTGCCACTCATTAACGCTGTGCATAGGGTGAATACTGACAATAATTTTTTCATCGTTTTCTCCAAATTTGCCAATTATTGTTTTAAACCAATGACTTCATATTGTCCTTTTACCTGTAACTGAACGGCAATAGGCTTATCTGTCTTGTTTTTCCAATACCAACCATGTGACCCCGCGAAAGGCGCAGTAAAGCTCCCTTTCATTTCATTTGATGTCGCTATGGTGTAACTCTCAAAATAGCCAGTGGTATCTCCCTCAGGTTCTCCATGGAGGTCAAAATACAAAGCATCGCCATCGGTCATCCATTCGTAGGTCATTTTGGCATACTGCGGCATGGCAAATTTATATTCGACACCGCGCCCCGTCGGAACCAACACTTGAATGGTTTGAAACTCCGTATTATTTGCTTGGGTTCCCATCACCGCAGCAGCACCATCCGCTTCTGCGGCCTGTGCAATTGAGGTTAATCCCAGCTTTTGACCTACGCCTGTAGGATCGATGTTGTACTCGGCTGGCAGAATAAAAGTGACCAGCGCAATGGCCGCCACTACCGTTGCCGATACGCTCGCTTTGACCAAGATTTTTGAACTTACAGTGTGTTGCATAATCTTCTCTTATAATCGTTTAGTTGACGAAATAGCCTGTGAGCTGATAACCCATCAGCATCACCCCTACACTCATCAGAGCGGTGTTAGTCAGCGTTGAAAATCGTTGAAATGAAGGGAAATGACGCCAGGCATTTATCACAATCAAGATGATGGCCAGCGCAGCAAATTGTCCGATCTCCACCCCAATATTGAATGCTAATAAATTGGTAAATAGGCCTTCCTGTGACAACTGAAACTCCTGTAATTTGGTTGCCAGTCCAAAGCCATGGAACAAACCAAAGACCAACACTGCTATTTTGGTATTGGGTTGCCAATTAAAGCAGCGCTTAAATCCCCCCAAGTTATCAAAACCTTTATAGATCACTGATAAGCCAATAATCGCATCGATAAGATAGGCGTTAACTTGCAAATCGGTCATTACACCAAGCAATAATGTGGTGCTGTGACCTAGGGTAAACATGGTCACATACAACAGCACATCTTTGCTGCGGTACAAAAAGAAGATCACACCCACGAGAAACAATAAGTGGTCGTAGCCCGTGATCATGTGCTTCGCCCCAATGTACAAAAAGGGGATAAATTGCACGCCTTGGTTTTGTTCTAAAAAGGCGCGAGTATTGTCGTCCACCCCATGTGCCATGACATCAATACTCACCAAACCTATTAATCCAACCATCAGCAACAAGCTGATGTTTAATAGCTTATTTGGCATCGGCAATCTCCATTACTTCAACTTCAGTCAAAATCGACTCCTTTTCTTTATGTAAAATGCGATATAACGCTGGAATAACAAACAGCGTTAACAGGGTTGATGAAATAATTCCCCCAATCACAACCGTTGCCAGCGGACGTTGGACTTCTGAACCGATACCGGTATTGAGTGCCATTGGAATAAACCCGAGTGATGCCACTAAAGCCGTGGTTAACACTGGACGAAGCCTTGTTAGTGCCCCCTCAAAAATTGCCCTATCGAGTCCCATACCTTCTTTACGTAATTCGCGAATAAATGACACCATGACAAGACCATTTAAAATCGCGATACCAGAGAGGGCGATAAAGCCCACTGCGGCTGAGATAGAAAAGGGAATGTCCCGTAACAATAATGCGGCAATTCCGCCCGTCAGGGCTAAGGGGACGCCAGTAAAGATAATCATCGCATCCTTGAAGGAGCTAAGGGCGAGGATCAATAAACCGACAATCATCAACAGGGTCACAGGCACAACAATACTCAAGCGATGCGATGCCGATTGTAATTTTTGATAGGTGCCTCCGTACTCCACCGAGTAACCTGCGGGAATATCCACTCTTTCCCCGATAACGTTTTGAATATCAGCGACAAAGCTACCTAAATCCCGTCCACGTACGTTGGCGGTGACCACCA
Organism: Shewanella sp. ANA-3; assembly: GCF_000203935.1. Classification (GTDB taxonomy): domain Bacteria; phylum Pseudomonadota; class Gammaproteobacteria; order Enterobacterales; family Shewanellaceae; genus Shewanella. The sequence goes on from NC_008573.1 coordinate 269,916, forward strand.
TGCGACGTTTCCCATTTTCACGGTTAATCTGGTTAGCACCAGAAACCAATTCCAAGGACGCTAATTCCTGAAGTGGGATGCTATGCCTGTCGGGTAAGGAAATCGGTAAATAACGTAAGCCGTCCAGATTTTGCCTACGTGATTCACCCAGACGTACAACAATGTCTGAGCGAATATCTCCTTCATAGAATTTACTCGCCACAGTGCCGCCCATTGCGGTTGCCACTTGAGACTGCAACTCGGCCATACTTAAGCCATGTTGCATCAGCTGTTGACGTTTCGGAATGATATTCAGCATAGGCAAACCTGTTGTCTGCTCCACTTGCACATCGGCAATGCCATCGACCTGAGCGATAGCTGCCTCGATTTGTGCACCAAGCGAAGTGAGCGTATCGAAATCATCACCAAACACCTTAATTGCAAGCTCCGCCCGGACCCCTGCAAGCAGCTCATTAAAGCGCATTTGAATAGGCTGTAAGAACTCATAGCGGTTGCCAGGGATAGGTTCCACCATCGCCGCCAACTCTTCTACAATTTGCTCCTTCGATTTATTGGGATTTGGCCACTGCTCACGAGGTTTTAGGATAATAAAGTTATCAGCCACACTCGGAGGCACTGCATCGGTCGCCACATCCGCAGTACCAATTTTGGCAAATACCCTTTCAACTTCAGGCATTTGCTTAATTTTATCTTCTAGAGTTTCTTGCAGGGCAATCGCCTGACTCAGTGAGGTGCCAGGAATACGTAGGGCATGCATTGCAATATCCCCCTCATCCAAATTAGGGGCAAATTCACTGCCTAATTTCGTCGCTTGGTAACCAAAAACGGCGACCAACAACGTGGCAGCAATCACCACGACCCAGCGACCTTGAATTACCCTGTTTAACGCAGGGCGATACAAGGCGCCTGCACCACGGATAAGCGGGCTATGCTTCTCCTTCACTGGTTTCTTAAACAGCAAGGCAATGGTTGCTGGCACAAAAGTCACCGACAGCAACATGGCACTTAACAACGCAATCACTACCGTAATCGCCATCGGGTGGAACATTTTGCCTTCTACACCTTCTAGTGCAAAAATCGGCAAATACACGGCGGTAATGATAAATACACCAAATAGTGCGGGGCGAATGACCTCACGGGTAGCTTCAAACACGAGCTCTAGACGTTCTTTTAACGGTAAAGGATCGTCTCCTGCCTGACTTAACCGTCTCAAGCAGTTTTCAACAATAATGATCGCGCCATCGACTAACAAACCAAAGTCCAGAGCGCCTAAACTCATCAGGTTCGCGCTAACGCGGGTTTGTACCATGCCGGTAATCGTCATTAACATAGCAAAGGGGATCACCAGTGCAGTTAAAAATGCAGCCCTAAAATTCCCAAGCAGTACAAACAACACCACAATGACCAGTAGTGCGCCTTCTAATAGATTGGTCTGCACCGTTTGTAGGGTTTTATCCACTAACTTAGTGCGATCATAAACTGCTGTGGCGACAATCCCTTCCGGCAGGGTCGCGTTGATTTCTTTGAGTTTCTCACCTACAGCATGGGCAACGGTGCGGCTATTCTCACCAATCAACATAAACACGGTACTCATGACCACTTCGCGGCCATTTTGAGTCGCAGCACCGTTGCGTAGCCCCTGACCATTTTCAATATCGGCCACATCTTTAATGGTCAGCGCACTGCCTTGCGTTGATTTGAGTGGGATATTGCCAATGGCCACAATGTCTTCGGCTTGGCCTGGCATTCTCAGTAACCACTGAGCACCGTTTTGCTCAATAAAACCTGCGCCTTGGTTCTGATTATTCTTGGCTATGGCATCGACAACATCGGCTTGGGTTAAACCAAAGGCGAGCAGTTTTTCCGGTTTGAAAGCGACCAAAATCTCACGCTCAAAGCCGCCGATAGGGTTAACTTCAACCACCCCTGGCACACGCATGAGCTGCGGCCTAATTGTCCAATCATGTACCGTGCGTAAATCCATTGGCGTGATAGGCGTTCCATCGGCATGGGTAGCATCTGGCAATGCATCCACGGTAAACATAAAGATTTCACCTAAGCCAGTCGCAATAGGGCCAAGCTGTGGTTCAAGCCCAAGCGGCAGCTCGGAACGTGCCGCCGATAAACGCTCATTGACTAACTGACGGGCAAAATAGACATCCGTCTCATCACTGAAAATGGCCACCACCTGTGATAAGCCATAGCGCGATACCGAGCGGGTGTAGGTTAACCCAGGCAAGCCTGCTAATGCGGTTTCCAAAGGGAAGGTCACACGCTGCTCGATTTCAAGTGGCGTGTATCCCGGCGCTTCGGTATTAATCATCACCTGCACATTGGTGATATCCGGTACGGCATCGATGGGTAATTTAGTGAAATTCCATAGCCCTAATCCCGCAACGGCGATTACCATCACTAACACTAAGAATTTGCGCTTTATCGAAAAGCGTAAAATCGATTCCAACATGACTCGAACTCCTAGTGATCGTGTGATGCGCCAGACTTTTCAATGTCGGCTTTTAAGATGTAGCTATTATCGGTCACGTATTCAGTACCAGGCTTTAAGCCACCAAGCACTTCGACCCACTCACCGTCTTGACGGCCAAGCTCCAGCATACGGACTTCGTACTGCTCTCCGACCTTAGCAAAGACGACGGTAAAATCACGAAACCCTTGTAATCCGACTCTTTTAACCGCCAATGGCACCTCAATGGTTGCGACTTCAATACTGGCATTTACAAAACTGCCCGCAGTCAAAACCCCGTTAGGATCGGCAAGTTTGACCCACGCAATACGGGCTTGATCGTCACGAACCTCTGGTTCAATAAAGCTAATGGAACCTTGATAGGTTTCCTCCACACCCTCGACGTTGATAGTGACAGGTGCACCTAAGATGACGCTTTGATAATCAATGGGGTACACAGCAAGCTTAGCGATATAGTGACTGTTATCGGTCAGTGTCAACAACTGACGCCCTAGGGTTTGTTCTCCATTGTTGGCGAACAATGCTGACACCACGCCATCGGACGGCGCTTTAATTTGATAGGGTTTTAAGCTCTCATTACTTTCTACAGTCAAAAGGGTTTGCCCCTTTTTCACCCTGTCACCCAGTCCAACATGTAACCGGGTAATTTCGCCGTCAAAACGTGCCGCAATTGCACGTTGCGTCCCGACGGGTAGCGCCAATGTGCCATAGGCTGGGATGGTTTGATGCAATGTGGCAGGGCCTGCAAAACCAGAGTGAATCTCCATCGCACTGGCAACAGCCTGCTCGATAGTGGTACGGCCTTCAAAGTTGTCATACTGCCAACGGTATGTTTTACCTTGGTATTTCGCCTCAATGGTGACGATAAACGAATGGGGTTCATAGATCTCCATATCACCACGGAGAAAATCACCCTGCGCATTAAAGCGAATGTCATCCACCACATTGCCTAAACGGGTCAATTTCACACTCAAATCGACGGTCTTAGGATCGAGCGGTTTCCCCTCAAAGCTCGTCCAAACACGGAACTCAGGGGGAACGCCCGTTTCAAAAATGGCGAGCTCTAGTGCAAAATCGCCCTCACGCAGCATACGTCCACGATGCGGCCCTTTTTCGGGTTCAGCTTGCTCGGCAACGGGCGCTGAGGATGCCATTAAAGGTGTTGAAGCGACGGCATTAATACCCAGACTGAGCAGTATCGCCAAACTCAATGACGAAAAGGTGTTGTTATTCTTCATAGGTAATCTCACTGAGAAATGGATGTGCCCGTTAGGCGTTGAATTTCAATGTGTTGTAAATGCAAACTTTCAAAGGCATCCAGCAACTGATATTGAGCACTGAGTAATTCCCGATACACGTCATTGTATTGGTTGTAGCTGAGCAGACCTTTATCAAAGGCATTGCTTGCCTCAGACAGAGCTTTTTCAAGGGTTGGCACTATGTCACTGCGCACTGTATCGATAACATGTGCAGAATGTGCCATTTCCTGTAACAGCACATACAACTGGGCATCCTGAGCCTGCATTAATGCGTTTTGCTCATTGGCGAGTACATCTTGCTGTGCTTGTAAGGCGGCTATGGTTCCCGCATTACGGTCACTTGAACCCCAAGGGATAGAAATACCCGCGACTAAGCCAAAATCATCACTCGCCTCATAGCGCCTCACGCCAGCGGTCACTTGCCACTGCGGCTTAGCTTCTATTCGTGCGAGCTCCATTTGCGATTGAGCAATGCGTTGCGCAGTCGCAAACTGTTGAAAACGAGGATGCTTTTTTAACAAGTTAAGCTGACTGTCAACTGATGGCACAGCAGGCATATCAAGCAGATTGCCGTTGAAACGATAGGATGCCTTAGGCTTTCCCCACTGTGATGCCAATTGATATTGGCTGGCTTTGAGTTCATGCTCGATATCTTCGACGGCCAAGCCACGACGGATAAGCTCAGCCTTTGCCAACTGTGTTTCAACCGCAGAACTCTTTCCCGCTTGCACACGTTTAGCAACGGTTTTGACAACCTCTTTTGCCTGCTTTTCTGCTATCAGATTGAGCTTGAGGCGTTCTTGCTTCACTAACAAATCAATAAAATGTTTAGCCACCTGTGAAGACAAATCCAAGGCTTTGATTTGTTTTTCTATATCTAATTGAGTGGCCTCTGTTTTAGCCGTGTTAACACGACTATCAATCAAATCTTGTTGCAGTAACCATGAAAAACTGAGCGTAGATTGCATACTTTTCAGAGCACTGTGTTCACCAGTACCCAGAGCATCCTCAATCATCAAACCTATTTCAGGCCGCTCACCGACACTTGCCTGCTGTATTCGCCCTTCCATCACGCGCTGCTGCGAGTTGAAAATCTGTAATTCTGGGTGTTGCAGAAGTGTCAAAGTCACAGCATCGGCTAAGGTGAGTGTTTGTGGCGCTTCATTCGATACCGCAACGGCAGGGAATACTAAACACATTCCTAGCACAATGGAGGAAAACCGATAGCCAATCGGTTTTTTAGTTCTGACGTTAAAAAGCAAGTCTCTCATTCCCAATCCTTAATTAATGGGTGAAGAAGGTTTCGATAATGTGGTGAAGGCTATCGACAGTTGAAGCGGTTAAAAGTGGGACGATGGCTAAGAATAACAACGTTAAACCGATCGCCAATCGGGAAGACGTTAACCTAGGTTGAATCAGTCGCTGTACTCGAACACTGGTTTGATCGTTACCGAAATAACTTGTCTGTAAACCATCACAACCAAGAGTTACGCTTCGCTGCATTCGAGCTACATTTATCAAGGCTTGAGCGACATCTAGATTGTCATGCTCAGTGGTCACAGCATGATCTGCAAGCTGTTCAGTCAACAGGGTAAAATGTCCGATTAAATTGCGTTTGGCCGCTTTCGGATAAAAACCAGCAAATGCAGCAAAGATGACTTTAAATAAAGGGTCTCGAGCCACGACATGCGCCATTTCATGTCGAACAATAATATCGAGTTGCTGTTCTGTAACCTTTTCTTGCAATCCTGTGGTCAGGTAAATCTTAGGGGACACTAGACCTGTGGTGAAGGCCGCAGGAATTGCTTGTGCTAACGAATAATAGCGCTGCTGAGTTATAGTCACCTGAGGTTGGATCTCTGATAATCCAATCAGAGATGCCATTGTTGATGATTGCTTTTTACGTACATAAATGGTCGAGATCATCGACCATATCAAATAACCGAAGGCCGACAACAAGGTAAAAGCATGCCAACTGCTGAAGCTAAAGATGTCGACGTGATGCCAATGAGCGAATTCATTTAACCAAGCAGTAGAAAACAACTCTTGCTGCCTTGGCCAGAAAAAGGCAGCACAGCTTATGGCTACCCACCAAGGTACAGTAACCAAAGCCCATAGGATAACTTTACGTAACCTAAAAGTAAGATGCTCGAATCTTGGCAAAGTTAATCGTAGGGCGATCGAGATGCACGCAACACTGATAGCAAATGCCAGCACTGCAACACTCAATAAATTTAGTGCTATCGCTAAATCGCCAACAAACATAACCCTAATTATCCTTTCCGAAGTTTACGTTGTTCTTCAATTAAATGTTCTAGCATATCGAGTTGGGCATCATTCAGATTAGCTGATGCGGAACTAAATGCCGCAATGAGACTATGCTCACCTTCTTCGACAAAGTCGCTAGTGATATTGGTAATAAGTGTAGCGATCAACGCTTCTCGGTCCACTTTTGCCCTGTAAAAATAGGCATGTCCTTGCTTGGTTCGACTCAGCAATCCTTTTTTAAATAAGCGTTCTAAAGTGCTCTGAATGGTATTAAGAGAGTTCCCTCTAGAGACACCAAGCACAGCATGTACTTGCTTTGCATCAGCTTCAGATTCTGTCCACAGATGCTGCAAAACCTGTTTTTCTAGTTCACCTAACTGCATAACACTTTTCTCTTTCCATAATGAACGATATAGTGACAGAATAAAAACCGATAGGCAATCGGTTTTTCTATTCAAGGAGAGGACACTATGGGCTGGTTAATTACGAAGTATCTGATCACAGCTGCTATAGTCGTCGCCGCTTCTGAGCTTGCTAAGTGCAGCGATAAACTAGGAGCGCTCATCGTCGCGCTACCATTAGTCACTATTTTGGCAATGATTTGGCTCTATGTTGAAAAACAGCCAATGGAGAAAATAGCAAACCACGCGTGGTACACATTTTGGTATGTTGTACCGACTTTGCCTATGTTTTTGATCTTTCCCTCTTTATTGCAGCGCTTTGATTTTTGGCCATCCTTACTCATTGGTGTAGTGATAACCGTACTTTGCTTTGGGCTGTTTGCACTGCTCGTAAAATTATTTGGGATAAATTTAATCTGAAAGCACAGTATTCTTAATGAGAGGGGCACTCTTTCAGATTACTAAAATTTGGTCAATCAACGATTATTTATTATGACTTTTTGAAGGCGGCTAAATCGCTTTGGGGCAATACTAAAAACCCATTGTAGCTTTCAAAAAGGCACTTTTGACTGAAGGGTTTCTTTGAGCCATCGACCAGCTTGTCCAAGTGCTAAAGCGCGGTGCCATTGTAGTTCTAACGTCAGGGCATGACGGCTTATTAAGTCCGATTCCAGTACCACAACTTCTTGACGTGCCAGCGCCTCTTGGATTAAAAAAGCAGGAATTGCTGCCCAACCCAAACCCCGTTTCACGAATTCCATCACCCCAAGGTCTCCTTCTACCCACCACACTTGCGCAGAGAGCCGAAAGCGCTGACGTTCGCTTCCCTCCCGCCGTCCAGTAACCAGCAACTGTCGTGAGCCTTGCAAGTCGATCTCATTCAGTGGCTGCTTTCGAGCCAGCGGATGTTCTGTAGAAACCACTATCGGCATAGCTACTTCACCCAGTGTGTAAGTGACAATCTCGCGATGGGGATTCTCGTTTTTATAACATATACCAAGCTGAGCACGGCCAGTTAGTAGTAAATCAGTGACATCTTCCATCAATGGAAAAAGCAACTCCAGCTCTACCATTGGAAAACGAGTGGCAAAATGCTCCAGCAAACTGCCGAGCCATGGCAAGTGAGAGTCATCATCGATAGCAAGAGTCAGGCGTGTCTCAACACCAGAAGCCAACTCACCTGCAATCGCCTGTAAGCGTTGACTCTGGGCGAGCAAGACCTCTGCCTCCTGTACTATCCGTACACCTGCTTGTGTCAGTTGTGGATAACGACCTGTTCGTTCGAACAACGTCAGATCAAGGTCGATCTCCAGATTGGAAATGGTGGTGCTAACCACTGATTGCGCCTTGCCTAATTTGCGTGCAGCCGCCGAAAAGGAGCCCGTTTCAGCCGCCGCTATCAATATCTTGAGAGATCCCAGTGTCGGATTCATTTATTTCTCGGTATTAAAACTGTCCAGACTCAATCTATCTGTTTCAACGATAGATACTAACATGTTCGTATCAGTAAATAGAGGTACATTGGCTTCACTTCCATAAAACCTGATTGAGAATATTAGTTATGCGTACCCGAAATGACCGACTGCGACATGCTATGGGCTTTGAATTTTTTGCACTGCTGATTGCCACTCCATTGGCAAGCTGGTTCACTGGTGTTGGACTAAGCCATATGAGCTTATTAGCGCTTTTCCTCTCGCTGTTAGCAACAGTCTGGAATTATATCTATAACATTGTGTTTGACCATTTTCTAATTAAATATCAGGGTAATAGTCATAAGAATTTGAGTCAAAGGGTACTACACACCTTCTGTTTTGAGGGGGGATTGCTTATTGTTGCGCTTCCCGTCATGTCTTGGTGGCTGAACATCAGCATGCTGGAGGCTCTAATGCTGGATCTGGGCTTCGTGGCTTTCTACTTAGTCTATGCTTTTGTTTATAACTGGGTTTACGACAAGATGTTTCCTATTCCACAGGAAGGAACCAAGGCAATGTCACATTAGGTCTTAAACTAAATGCTTAAATCCAGTAATAATGAATAATGTGTTGCATTACAAAATTAAGCCAGCCAACTCTGTACAACAGCGTGACGAAAGGCTTCTTTGACACGTTTAGGGGGCAAGATAGAGCTAGTTAGGCCAGCTAGCTCTATGTTGGACAAAACCTTGTTAGAATTTCAGCTCTAACTCGTCAATTTCGGATTAAAATTTCGATGGTGAAAACTTTTAATTTCGGGGCAGTTTTCAAAGCTGTCCCACACCAATTTTTTGTTATGCATTTTTCGATATTTTATAAAGCGCTTCTTTTCTTTCGCCAAAAGTACATATGGCATCGCAGTGTTTTCTTAAATCTGAAAACAAAATATATTTAACTGGAACTTTGCTGCCAGTTATTGCTGGTCTATTCAATTGAAAAAGTAAATCCTTTTCTCGATTATCCGGAATGATAATGAACAGCGAAGCTTGCTCTTCAGGAAAAGATAGGTGTAGATCAGTTAATCGAAGTATACCAGAATATATAGATGTGCTTTTTTCAACCTCAAAAGCCCCTGTGATTTTATTAGTTCCTTTTTCAAACCAAACAACATCTATCAGTTCGATAGTTTTTCTAGTTTCCTTAGC